>JAJQCH010000157.1 GCA_021202795.1 Oscillospiraceae bacterium | reverse complement strand
CACTATGGATTTTCTTTTTCAAGTGTCCATCTTCATTATGCAATCAACCGAAAAAATTTTTAGTGGATTCGTTCGAATTGGGTAAACTAACTGTATGTTGAACAAAAATGAAAAACGACCACAAGATATAGACACTCACAGACGGACGGATACTGCATATAATTGCCCTGTATCCCCTGAAAACACGAAAAAAGTTTTTTCCGGTTGTGATGATTTTGAATTTCGTGATGTCCTTGCAGGAAAGACATCCGTTCATATTTTCGTTTGCTGGATGGATGGAACCGTGTCCGGCTCGGAGGTTTCGGAGCAGGTGCTGCGACCGCTGACTGACTCCGGCCGCTTTGGGCAGGCAGCCACGGAGGCGGACGTGGTAAATCGGCTGACGCAAGGCGGCGTTTACAGCGGCTCCATGAAACGGACGACCTGCATGGACGAGCTGGCAGAATCTCTGTCCTTTGGATACTGCGCTCTGATTTTCCAGGGTACGGCCTTCCTCTTTCAGGTCAAAACCAACGAACACCGCAGCGTGCAGGAGCCGTCTGTGGAGAAATCCCTCAAGGGCGGCAAGGACGCCTTTGTGGAGCCGCTGCGGATCAACACCGGGCTTGTCCGTTCCCGGCTGCGCACGCCCAAGCTGAAGCTGAAGGAATCCACCGTTGGCCGGAAAAGTCATACTGCCGCAGCCGTTCTGTGGATAGAAGAGGTGGCCGACCCGGCCCTGCCGGAGGAAATGCTCCGCCGCCTGGAGGCCATGGACGTGGATGGGGTCATTATGCCGGACGTGCTGGACAGCAGCCTTGCGGACGCACCTCGCTCCCCCTTTCCCCAGCTTCTGCACACGGAAAGGCCTGACACCCTTTCCATGCTGCTGCTCCAGGGACGGGTAGCCGTGCTGGTGGACGGAATGCCGCTGGCCTTTGCCGGGCCGGCCTTCCTGCCGGAATTTATGAAGACCTCCGAGGATCGCTCCCTCCACTATCTGGCGGCCTCCGCCATCCGGCTTCTGCGCTGGGCGGCCCTGCTTTTAAGTCTGCTGCTGCCGGCCTTTTATGTGGCCGTGGCTACGTTCCACGCGGAGATGATTCCCACAAAGCTGCTGATCTCTGTTATTGCATCCAAGCAGTCCGTTCCCTTTTCCACTGCAGCGGAGGTGCTGGGAATGTTGGTGGCCTTTGAGCTTCTTCAGGAGGCCGGGCTGCGCCTGCCCGACCCAGTGGGACAGACGGTCAGCATCATCGGCGCGCTGATCGTGGGGCAGTCCGCCGTGGACGCCAAGGTCATCAGTCCTATTGCCGTGATTGTTGTGGCCCTGGCCGGGATCGCCGGATACACCATGCCCAGCCAGGATCTTAGTACCGCCATCCGACTGTGCCGGTTCGGCATGGCCATCGCGGCGGCTCTGGGGGGGATGTTTGGCATTGTGGCAGGCACGCTGCTTCTGCTGTGGCACCTGTGTTCTCTGGAAACCTTCGGCCTGCCCTATATGACGCCGCTGACCGGGGCCGGAGGTGGGGATTCCGGCGGCGTTTTCATTCGCCGTCCGCCCTGGAAGGATCTTTACAGAGACAAACTGATAAACGGCGGAGACATCCGAAAGAGAAAATGAAGAAAATCAGTCTGATATTTATACTATTATATTTGTGTGTTCTGCTGCTGTTCCTGACCGGGTGCAGCGGGGGCAGCTTGTACGCGGGCCATCAGGATCTGGAACGACTGCTCCCCATTCAAACCCTTGGCATCGACACCTCCGAGGGAACCATAGCACTGAGCGTCTCCGCCGGCATAAGCGAGGAAAGCGGTCAGCCCCTGGTTCTGCATACCGCCGCCGCCGGCATAGAAGCAGCCATCCAGCAGCTACAGGAATACTCTCCCAGGGATGAGCTGTATTATGCTCATGTGCAGTATGTTCTGGTGGGCCAGGAGGCGGCGGAAACGGATTTGGAGGGCATTCTGCGTTGGGTGGAACGCAGCCCCGATATGAGAATGGGTACCGCCATATTTATAATGAAAGGCAGCGCGGCCCAGGCCGTCATCACCGCCTCCGACGGCCTGTCAGACGTTACGGAGCAGCTTGCTTCCCTGGAACGGGAGGCCAGGCTCTTTGGCCGCCATATTTATTCCCTGCGGGAAATTTCCTCCTCTCTGGCGGAGGAGAGCTGTTCCCTGTGTCTAACCATTGAGACCGTCTCCACGCAGGGAACGGTTTATGCCGACGACGCTTCAGCCTCCGCCCTTCTTCCGGCGGGCTACGCCGTTTTGCAGGATGGCGTTCTGATCGGATTTCTCTCCCAAGAGGAATCTCTGGGGGCGGATCTTCTCGCAGGCTGCGTCTCCGGCTCCCGTGTAATCGTGGAGGGAAACACGCTGGATCTAATCGACGGCAGCGTATCTGTTCACGGTCAATGGGGAAAAGCCGGAGACCTGGAAGGTCTTGTGCTTCAGGGTTCTTTGCGGGCGGGAATCCTGGAGCAGGATGCCGGCTGCGAAACTGACCTGAACAGACTGGATCATGCCCTGGGAGAGACCGCCGGACAATGGCTTTCCCAGGCAGTCGTCCAGTCCCAGGCTTTAAATTGTGATTTTCTCAGCCTGGGAAACGCTGTGGACAAAGATTCTCCCAAGGGCTTTTCTCTGGACGAATGGGAAAATATTTTTCCCACTCTGCCCATTACCGTTGAAATAGAGGGCGAGGTTGACAGAAGCTATGACCTGGCGCAGTAAGGCATCATCAGGAGGCGCAGAATGAACGGCAGCACCATGACAAGAAAACAATTCGCCGCAGTTATTTTTGTGGGGTCGATTGTAAAATGAAGTTGAACACCTAAAAAATCCATAGCAATTGAATCC
>JAJQCH010000176.1 GCA_021202795.1 Oscillospiraceae bacterium | reverse complement strand
AAAATCACTATGGATTTTCTTTTTCAAGTGTCCATCTTCATTATGCAATCAACCTATTATTTTGAATATACAGACGGTTCGTTTCAAAGAGTCAAGACCATCGTGGGAATGGATGATGATGACTGGACAAAGCAAATCGACGGGCAGACTGTGACCGAATCGGAATGGAGCAGTGAGCTGGCTATCTGGAATGACGGGTTGGTGTCGTATTGCGTGAGGGGCGGCGGAACGGAAATGGGCGATACACTTCTGGAAATCACCGCGCAGGCAAAGGCCGTCCTTGGAATGGAGGACGAAGCGACCGATCTGACCGCCTATGCCAGTGTTCTGCAGCAATATGAGGAGACCTACGGCGCAGGTAGTTATCAGGAATATGAGTATGCAGGATATGGAGTAACAGGAACATATTTTGTGCAACTGCTGGATTTCGACGGCGATGGCGTGGAAGAGCTGCTGGTGGGCATCTATGACAAGGATAACTATAGCAATATAACAACGGTTGCTGATGGATACAGATACCCATGGGTGGAAATCTGGGCCTTGGTAGATGGAAATGCCACGAAGGTATACTCGCCTGATATGCAGTGCGAATCGGCGGGGACGAACAACGTGTTAGGTGGTGATATAAGCACCTACATAAAATATACAGTCTATGATGGAAAGATCTATATGATCCAGGGGATTGGAGGATATGCGCCGGTACTGTATTACTATGGTTACGCAGAAGGAGAATTTCGGTTGATCCGCTCGGTCGATTATTGCGAGGCAGAAGACTACTATAGTATTGACGGCGTTTCAGTAACACAGGACGAATTCGAGGCAGAACAGGAGGCCTGGGAGGTTGGCTTGGTCGAATATTGTGTTTTTGGTACTACGGAAGAGGAGCTACAGGCAGTGAGTGGGATCACCGCGCAGACAAAGGCCGTCCTTGGACTGGAGGAGGAAGCGACCGATCTGATCGCCTATGCCAGTGTTCTGCAGCAATATGAGGAGACCTACGGAACCATCGGCTATAACGTATACTACCAGAACCAGGAGGCCCAGACGGGAGAGACCTATATGCTTACGGGTCTGTGCCTGGTGCAGCCTATCGACTTTGACGGGGATTCCGTTTATGAGCTGCTAATCGGCTATGGGGAGACGGTCGATGATTCCACCGGCCTGACAGAGGTTCACGGGGATGTGTGGGGGCTGGACGGCGATACCCCGATTCTGCTTTACAGCGGAGCCAGCTTCCCGGGGGAGTCGTATTACAATGCGATTGCCTATAAGACTGAGGACGGCGTATATTATCTTTACGATGGATATTCTGAAAACAGATTTGCCCATGTTGATATTTATTGCCTGACGGATGGGAGCTTCACGAAGGTCTATACGCTGGAAGCTGATTTTTCTGGCGACAGTCCGATCTATACCCTGAACGGAGCGGCAATCAGCATGACCGAGTATGCGGGATATGTTTCCGACGGGCTGACAGAATTTTATGCCCAGGTTTCCAGTCTGGAAGCTTTCGAGACCTGTCAGGATGATTTGATTTCAGTGTTCAGTCAAATGGGACTGCAATGAATAGCTTTTATGATGGGGAAAATTATAATATAGGGGGGAAGTAAAGAAATGAAGGCATGGAAAATCGTCTCTGGTGTTGTATCTATCTGTTTTTCTCTGATAACACTGTATGCGGAGTTCATGAATGAGATTGCAGGGTCAGCTACGGATGGGTATGTATTTCTGTGGGGACTTGGTGCGAGTTTACTCGTTTTGGTAGGCGGAACCGTAGCCGTTTCTACCAGTAACACTAAGAGTGTGGCCAGTTTTGTGACGTTGGCCGTCTTGTATGGATCTGCAACAGTTCTGGATATTTGTATTGGAGTATGGACGTCAACCGGAACAGCACAATTTTCTTCTAACTTCATGTTGTGGGGGGTGTGGGATCTTATATGTGCGCTGATTGCCTTAATGAGTGCCACAACCATTGGCTCTCGCAACCGTTATGTTTCGGATGATGACCAAATGACTTGTGAGGCTAACAATACATATTACGTTCCGAAAAAAACAAGCAAAAAAAGACAGGTTTAAATACTGTTTTAACGTTGGTTGTTGTCGTAGCTATACTTTTTGTTGCGCTATACGCGATTGGAGACAATGAGTCCGAAACTGCAAGTTCTGATACGTCATCTACATTATCAAGCACAACAACATCATCTACAGCATCTTCATCAACAACACGCTCTACAGCGACACCAAAACCGACGGAAGACAATACTGTAACCATTCTGAATCCCACAGTCTATGACGAAGACGGAATTACAATTACCGCCACGGCGGTTAATGACGACTCTATCGACTTCACCATTGTTAATGATGCGGATTTCGATATATACGTTCAACTTAGTTATCTTGTTGTTAATGGAGCTTCTGCGACGGGTGTTATGTGGTGTGATGTTGCAGCAGGGAAAAAGGCTAACACAACTCTGTATTTCACAGATTTAGATTATTTGAATATCACGGAGATCGTAAGCGCAGAGGTAATGTATGGCTATATCCTCAACACAGACACGGATGAGGTCGTTGACTATCTGGACTTCAACCTGACTACCACAAAAGCAGGCTCATACAAGCAGTCGTTCGATATATACGGAGACGCCCTTTACGACGATGGTGATTACGCTGTATACGATTCTTTCTTTGGAAGTACCCCTGTTGTCTTGATTGAAAACAATACAGACAGTGCAATATATGTACTTTTTGATAATGTGTCAGTAAGCGGTATAATGGTAACCCCATATACCACTTCGGGTGTTCCTGTTTACCCCGGAACAGTCAGAGCGTTTGAGCTGGGGCTTTATTCATCAAATTTAGCAGCGGCTGGGCTGGAGAAGAGCGATGTAGATAACATTTCTTTTGCCGTTGAGTTTAACCGATACACGCAGGGGAGTGTTTCAACAGCAGATGACCTATACCAGACCGAAGAACTGACTATCACGAAAGATTAAAAAGGAGTCTGCCTAGAGTACATATATTAGCTGACCACAGGTATACTGTTTCATTGGAGTTTACGACCTCCCATCTTGACAGATGGGGGGCCGTCTTTTATAATGGAGAAAAATACATAAAAAAATTTATATGAAAAGGCGGGGGTGGATGTATGGCGAAGGTGGCGATTGTGACGGGGGGCAGCTCTGGGATTGGGCTGGAGACTGTTCGGGCCCTGCGGGAGGCGGGGTGCGTGGTCTATGCCGTGAGCCGCAGGCCCTTTGAGGAGCCGGGGGTTTTTCATGTTCAGGCGGACGTGACGGAGGACGAGGCCGTTCAGGCCGCCGTGGAGCGGGTATATCAGGAGCAGGGCCGCATTGACATTTTGGTGAACGACGCGGGCATGGGCATCTCCGGCGCGGCGGAGTTTAACGGCGGTCCGGCGGGGCGGCATCTGTTCGACGTGAACTTTTTCGGCATGACCCGGTTCTGCGACGCCGTCATGCCCTATATGCGCCGCCAGGGCGGGGGCCGCATTGTGAACATCGGCTCCATCGCGGGCATCGTTCCCATCCCCTTCCAGGCGTATTACTCCGCCTCCAAGGCGGCGATTCACAGCTACACCATGGCCTTGGCCAATGAGATACGGCCCTTTGGCATCACTGTATGCGCCCTCATGCCGGGGGACATCGCCACCGGCTTTACCGCCGCGCGGGACAAGCTCCACCAGGGGGACGACATTTACGGCGGGCGGATTGGCCGCTCCGTGGCGAAAATGGAGCATGACGAGGAGACGGGCATGGCCCCGGCGAAGGTGGGCGCTTATGTGGCGAAGCTGTGCCTGAAAAGGCGGGTCAAGCCCCTTTACAGCCTGGGCTTTTTCTACGGGCTGGTGAAGGTGCTTTCAAAGCTGCTGCCGGCGGGGCTTTTCAACCGGCTGGTGGGGCTGCTCTATGCGGGATAAGGAGGAGAACATGGCAAAGCTGTCTAAAAAGGAAAATATATTGCAGGGGGTGAAATTCACCCTGTTCTCCTGCTCGGCGGGCATCATCCAGGCCGTCAGCTTCGCCCTTTTAAACGAGCTGACCGGTTTTCCCTATTGGCCCTCCTATCTTATCGCCCTGACGCTGTCCGTGTTGTGGAATTTTACCCTGAACCGCCGGTTCACCTTCAAATCTGCCGCCAACGTGCCGGTGGCTATGCTGAAGGTTTTGGGCTATTACTGCGTGTTCACCCCGATTTCCACCGTTGCGGGGAACTATCTGACGGAGACCCTGGGCTGGATGGAATATCTCGTCCTGGCCGGAACCATGGTGACGAATTTCGTCACGGAGTTTTTGTTCGACCGGTTCGTGGTGTTCCGGGATTCCATCAATACGAATGGGAAGTGAGTCAGCGCTTCCCTGGTTTACGCCTTCTCAAAAATTTGCTATAATCTCCCTGGAACGCGCGTGATATGCGGCAATCCGGGGGGATTTTTGCTATGTATAAAATTTTCATCGTAGAGGACGACCGGGCCATGGCGGAGGCTATGGGGGAGCGGCTGACGGCCTGGGGGCATCAGGTCTGCTTTGCCGCCAACTTCCAGGACGTGCTGGGGGATTTTCTGGCCTGCCAGCCCCATCTGGTGCTGATGGACATTATGCTGCCATTTTATAACGGCTACCACTGGTGTACGGAGCTGCGACGGGTGTCTGACGTGCCGGTGGTGTTCATCTCCTCCGCCTCGGAGAATATGAACGTGGTCATGGCTATGAACATGGGCGGGGACGATTTCATCCCCAAGCCGGTGGATTTGGAGGTAATGACGGCGAAGATCCAGGCTGTTCTCCGCCGGGCCTACGACATGGGAGGCCGCGCTCCCATGCTGGAGCATCGGGGGGCGGCGCTGAATCTGAACGACGCCAGCCTTACCTATAACGGGGTGCGGCTGGAGCTGACGAAAAACGAGTTTCGCATTTTGCAGACGCTTATGGAAAACAAGGGGAAGGTGGTCAGTCGGGACACCCTGATGACCCGCCTCTGGCAGGCGGATTCTTATGTGGAGGAGAACACCCTGACCGTGAACGTGACCCGCCTGCGGAAGAAGCTGGAGGACGCGGGCCTTTCCGGCTTTATCACCACCCGCGTGGGCAGCGGCTATATCATTCAGTGATGGAGAAGATTCATATGACAAGGCTGCTGGGGCGGTATATAGGGCAGTGTCGATGGGCTGTCGCCGCCTGCGGCCTCTGCGTCGGGATTTTTGGCGTAGTGTGCTGGCTGTACGGCCTGCCGGGGGAGGCGGTGCTTTACGCCCTGGGGCTGTGCCTTTTGGCGGGGTGCGTTCTGCTTTTGGCGGGGTTCCGGCGGTTTTATGTCCGGCGGCGGGAACGGCTGGCCGCCTGGGAGGGCCTGCCCCTGGCCGCGTCCCTGCCGGAGGCGGACACATTGGAGGGCGCGGATTTCCGGGCCATGGCCGCTGCTTTGCAAAGAGAGTACAGCGCCCTGATGACCACACGGGCGACGGAGCAGCGGGAGAGCCAGGATTATTACGCCGCCTGGGTTCACCAGATAAAGACCCCTATCGCTGTCATGGAAATGCGCCTTCAGGGGGAGGACACCCCGGAGAGCCGCGCCCTGCGCTCAGAGCTTTTCCGCGTCAGCCAGTATGTGGAGATGGCCCTGTGCTACGCCCGGCTGGAGGGCGGTATGCGGGATCTGGTGATACGCTCCTATGCCCTGGACAACATCATCCGCCAGGCCGTGCGGAAGTACGCGCCCCAGTTCGTGGCAAAGCGCCTGGGCCTGCGCTATGAGCCAGTGGAGGCACAGGCGCTGACGGACGAGAAATGGCTGCTGTTCATCCTGGAGCAGCTATTGGATAACGCCGTGAAATATACCCCCTCCGGGGCCGTCACCATCACCGTAGAGGCGGGGCCGGTGGTGCGTATTGCGGACACGGGCATCGGCATTGCCCCGGAGGATATACCCCGGATATTTGAGAAGGGCTTTACCGGCTACAATGGCCGCCTGGACAAGAAGTCTACAGGCCTGGGGCTGTATCTCAGCCGCCAGGCGGCGGAGCGGCTGGGCCACCAACTGACCGCCGCCTCCGTCCCCGGCCAGGGCAGCGTTTTCACCCTGGATTTGCGGACGGAGGCGCTGGACACCAGGGAGTGATCTCCGCCTTACAAAAATGTCACGCCGCCGTCACCTGATTCGATGGCGGCGCGTGCCGCGCCGGGGTATACTCAGGACACAAAGGAGGTCATGGCAATGACGATTTTAGAGGTTCGAGGCCTGGAAAAGATTTATACCACCCGCTTCGGCGGCAGCCAGGTCAAAGCCCTGTCCAACGTGTCCTTTTCCGTGGAGCAGGGGGAATATGTGGCCATCATGGGGGAGTCCGGCAGCGGCAAGACCACGCTTTTGAATATGCTGGCGGCCTTCGACCGGCCCACCGGCGGGGAGGTGCTGCTCCAGGGTAGCAGCGTCACCGCTATTCAGGAGGATGAGCTGGCCGCCTTCCGGCGGGACAATCTGGGCTTTGTGTTCCAGGACTTTAACCTCCTGGACACGTTCAGCATCCGGGACAATATCTATCTGCCCCTGGTGCTGGCGGGAAAACCGTATGTGGAGATGAACCTGCGGCTCGTCCCCATCGCCCAAAGGCTTGGCATCACAGACATTCTGACCAAATATCCCTATGAGGTCTCCGGGGGCCAGAAGCAGCGGGCGGCGGTGGCCCGGGCCATCATCACAGAGCCAAAGCTGCTCCTGGCGGACGAGCCGACCGGGGCGCTGGACTCCAAGGCCACGGAGGGCCTGCTGCGGATATTTGGGGAGCTGAACGCCTCCGGCCAGACAATTTTAATGGTGACGCACTCCGTCAAGGCCGCCAGCCACGCCGGGCGGGTCATCTTCATCAAGGACGGGGAGCTGTTCCACCAGCTCTATCGGGGCGGCAGCACGGACGAGCAGATGTATCAGAAGATCTCCGATACCCTGACCCTGCTGGCCGCGGGAGGGGAAGCCGATGCGTAAACGCCTGTATAACCGGCTGGCCTGGGACGGCATAGGGAAAAACTGGAAGCTATACTTTCCCTATATCCTGAGCTGTGTGCTGACCATCGCCATGTACTACATGATAAAATCCCTGGCGCTGAACGACGGGGTGCAGGCCATGCGGGGCGGGGACAGCGTGGTTTTGCTGCTGGGCCTTGGCTCCTGGGTGGTGATGATTTTTGCCGTTATTTTCCTGTTTTATACCAACAGCTTTCTGATGAAGCGGCGGAAAAAGGAATTTGGGCTATATAACGTCCTGGGGATGGAAAAGCGGCACCTGTGCCGGGTGATTTTCCTGGAAACTTTGTATATCGCTCTCATAAGCCTGGGGCTGGGCCTGCTGGCCGGGATGGCGCTGGGCAAGCTGATGTTTCTGCTGCTGACCCGCGCCCTGGGCGGGGAGGCGACCCTGGGGTTCCATCTCTCTGGCGAGGCCATTGTCTCCACGCTGGGGCTGTTCGCTGTCATCTTTTTCCTGATACTCCTGAACAGCCTGCGTCAGGTGCGGAAAACCGCCCCCATCGAGCTTTTGAAGGCGGAGAGCTATGGGGAGCGGGAGCCGAAGGCCAAGTGGCTGCTGGCACTGCTGGGAGCGCTGTGCCTGGGGGCAGGGTATGCCATTTCTCAGGTGGTGGACGACCCCATTGGAGCCATGTTTTGGTTCTTCGTGGCGGTGGTGCTGGTTATCATAGGCACCTATCTGCTGTTCACCGCCGGGAGCATTGCCCTTTTGAAGCTGCTGCAAAAAAACAAACGGTACTACTATAAGGCCCGCCATTTCGTCTCCGTGTCTGGCATGATGTACCGCATGAAGCGGAACGCGGTGGGCCTTGCCAACATCTGCATCCTGGCTACCATGGTGCTGGTGATGATTTCCACCACGGCCAGCCTGGTGGCGGGGGCGGAGCAGGCGGTCAGACTGCGCTATCCCTATGACCTGGCAAACGACGGAACCGATGAATACACCGCCGCCTGGCTCAGCCAGAAGACAGTGGAGGAAGCGGCGGCCCAGGGTGCCGCCGTGACGGAGGAGGTAAGCTATTCCTATCTGGCTATGTATGTGCTGCGGCAGGGGGAGGTTCTTGTGACAAGCGCTGTGGATGGCTCGCCGGAAGGGGTCGCTTATACGGAGGGCATCGCCTATTTCATCACCCTGGAGGACTATAACCGGCTCACCGGGGAGAGCAGAACCCTGGCCGAGGATGAAATTCTCCTTTATGTCAGCAAAGCGGACTATGACCAGGACACCCTGACTATATTTGACAGAACCTATACCGTGGCGGACAGGGTGGACAGCTTTCTTGGAAACGGCCGGGTTATGGCTTATATCTATCCCAGCTACTGCATCGTAGTCAGGGACGAGGCCCAGCTTTCCTATTTGGAGGAGAACTCTATATATGACCTGGCGGTGTTCTGGGGGGCCAACCTGGACGCCGACGACGAGACAACAATCCAGATATACCAGACCCTTCGGCAGGCGGCCTCGGAGGAGGAAGGCTATTTTGGCAGCCTGGAATGTCAGGCGTGGGAGCGGGATGAGCTGGTGAGCATTTATAACAGCTTCTTCTTCCTGGGGGTATTTTTGAGCGTGTTATTTATGATTGCCGCCATTCTGGTTATTTACTATAAGCAGATCTCCGAGGGCTACGAGGATCGCCGCCGGTTTGAGATTATGCAGCAGGTGGGCATGAGCCGCCTGGAGGTGAAGCGGGCCATCCGCTCCCAGGTGCTTACGGTGTTCTTCCTGCCCCTGGCAATGGCCGGTGTCCACGAGCTGTTCGCCATGTCCATTATTTTACAGATCATGGACGTTCTCATGCTGGCGAGCCACAGCATTTATTACATCACCGCCGCCGTCAGCTTCGCTCTGTTCGCCGCCGCATACGCCATGGTGTACGGTCTGACCGCCCGGACGTATTACCGCATCGTCAGCCCCAATGGGCCGGTGAATATTCTGACTGCATAAAATATAAATTTATTGTAATGTTTGCGTAAATTATGAGGCTATCTGTTTCTCACAAGGGACGGATAGCCTGTTTGTTTCAGGGGATTTCTGCATGATTTACAAAATGTTCATAAAATATTCACGTCTATTCCTTTTATTCACCTTAACAATCTTTTATAGTTTGTCATGTGTATATTTGCCCGGTCTATAGCCGGGCGCATTTGTCAAGGAGAAAATGAAAAACGAAAGGTTCAAGGAGGAAACAGACCATGAGTATGGCGCCAAGACAGAGCAAAGCCGCCGCTCGGAAGAAGCGCATCAGGAGAACCATCATCATTCTGCTTATTGTAGCCGTGGTGCTGGTTGCCGCTGTGCTGATTTTGCGGCAGTACATCACGGAAAACTACGGCACTTCCAGCGAAAGTGAGATAGAGACGGCTGAGGTGACAACCGGAAGCATCATCTCCACGGTTTCCGGCTCCGGCACTCTGACCAGCGACGACGTGGAGGAGGTAACGATTCCCAGCAACGTGTCCATCAGCACCTACTACGTCTCCGAGGAGGACACGGTGGAAGAAGGGGACATTCTGGCCACCATAGACACGGATTCCGTGCTGGAGGCCCTGGCCGACGTGCAGACCCAGCTTGACGAGCTGGACGAGGAACTGGAGGAGGCCAGCGAGGACGCGGTCAGCTCCACCCTGACATCCAGCGTTTCCGGTCGGGTGAAGGTCATTTATGCCCAGGCGGATGACGATGTTTCCTCCGTTATGTATGAGTACGGGGCGCTGATGATTCTGTCCCTGGACGGCTACATGGCCGTGGACATTGATACAACGGACTACGCCGTAGGAGATTCCGTGACAGTGGTGGATTCCGACGGGGATTCCTATACGGGGACGGTGTCTGCGGTGTCCGCCGGTGTGACCACCATTCTCCTTACGGACAACGGCCCGGCCTATCAGGACACAGTGACGGTGGATGAGACCTACACCGGCACCCTTTACATCCATGAGCCTTTGAAAATAACCGGCTATGCCGGTACCGTTTCCTCTGTCAGCGTGTCGGAAAACACGTCTGTCAGCAGCGGAACCACCCTTTTGAAGCTGTCGAATACGTCCTATTCCGCGAACTATAACCAGCTTCTGGCCGAGCGAGAGGAGCTGGAGGAGCTTTACCAGACCCTGATAACCCTTTATAAGGACGGGGCCATCGTGGCCCCCATCTCCGGCACGGTGGAGAGCGTTTCCAGTACCTCCACGTCCAGCACCTCTACCAGCGGCATGACGGGAGAGAACTCCAGCGGCTCCTCCAGCAGCGAGACCACAGTGGTGACGATTAACCCCAACACCTCCATGTCCGTCACCATCAGTGTAGACGAGACGGACATCCTTTCCGTGGCGGTGGGGCAGGAGGCGTCCATCACCGTCAGCTCCATCGGGGACGAGACCTACACCGGCTCCGTGACGGAGGTTGACAAAACGGCCAGCAGCTCCGGCGGTGTGTCCGTCTATTCCGTGGTGGTCACGGTGGACAAGACGGATGAAATGCTCAGCGGCATGAGTGCTTCCGTATATATCACCATCGAGGGAGTGGAGAACGCCCTGCTCCTGCCGGAGGACGCGGTGCAAAGCACCAGCTCCACCTCCTACGTCTATACCGAATATGACGAGACCACCGGGGAGCTGAGCGGCATGGTGGAGGTGACGACCGGCCTTTCCAACGGCACCTATATCGAGATTACCGACGGCCTTTCTGAGGGCGACACCGTGTATTACACCGCCAGCGAGGACGATTCCAGCTCCTTCAGTTTCGGCGGCATGGACAGATCCGACTCCTCCGGGTTCAGTATGGGCGGAAGCAATTCCGGCGGCGGTATGGATATGGGCGGCAACGCCGGCGGCGGTATGTCCATGCCCGGCGGCGAATAAGGGGGGGGACGCGCTATGATTGACCTAATTGACATATCCCGCGTCTATCAGATCGGGTCAGAGAAGGTATACGCCTTAAACAAGGCGAACCTTCACATCGACCAGGGGGAATTCGTGAGCGTCATCGGCCCCTCCGGCAGCGGCAAATCCACGCTGATGAACATCATCGGCTGCCTGGATATGGCCGACTCCGGCACCTATCTTCTGGACGATATACCTATCGAGGATTACACAGAAAACGAGCTTGCCGCCATTCGCAACCAGAAAATCGGCTTCGTCTTCCAGAGCTTCAACCTGATAAACAAGCTGACGGCGGAGGAAAATGTGGAGCTTCCCCTGATTTACCAGGGGGTCGGCAAGGCGGAGCGCCGCCAGCGGGTGCAGGAGGCCCTGGAACGGGTAGACCTGGTGAAGCGGGCCAAGCACCTGCCCAACGAGCTTTCCGGCGGCCAGCAGCAGCGTGTGGCTATCGCCCGCGCCATTGCCACCCGGCCCTCCCTGATACTGGGGGATGAGCCGACAGGCAACCTGGACTCCAAGACTACAGGGGAGATCATGAAGATATTCCACGAGCTGCATCAGCAGGGGAATACCATCGTCCTGATTACCCATGACGACGACATCGCCCGCCAGGCCTCCCGCGTGGTTCACATTCTGGATGGTAAGCTGTCGGAGGTGCAGATATGAAACATTTCTTTAAAATGTTCTCCCAGTCCTTTAAAATGGCGCTCAAGTCCATCGCGGGGAACAAATTCCGGGCCTTTCTGACCATGCTGGGCATTATCATCGGCGTGATGGCCCTGGTCATTCTGGTCAGTCTGGTAAACGGAGCCACGGGAACGGTGACGGATACTATTTCCAGTCTGGCGACAGACCTGATTACCGTTACCGTCTCGGACGATAAAGGAAATCCCATTACCCTGGACACCCTGGACGAGTGGATGAGCGAGGAGGGCATCGGTCTGCTGGCCCCCGTCGGGGAGACCAGCGTTACTGCCAAATATGATTCCACCAGCACCACAGCGGAGGTTTACGGCACGACCCCGGCCTATGAGACCATCAACGAGCTGAGTCTGCTGTTGGGCCGGTTCATTAAGTCCTCCGACGTGGATAATCACACCAACGTCTGCGTTATCAACGAGGCAACGGCTGAGGCCCTGGTGGGCTACACCGACTGCCTGGGGGAGGAGCTGTCTCTGGACGGCATGAAATTCACCATCGTGGGCGTGCTGGAGGATGACGACACCTCTCTGACCTCCGTGGTCAGCAGTTCCTCTTATACGATTTATATTTCCTATACCTCTCTGCTGCGCCTGTCCTCCACAGTGTCCTCCGAGATCACCAGCTTTACAGTCAGTGCGGCGGAGGATTCCGATATGACCACCGCAGAGACGGCCATCACGGCCCTGCTGATGGAGCGCTTTGAGGAGGATGAGGACGCCTTCGAGGTATCCACCCAGGATGTGATGGAGGACACCATGACCAGCATTACCTCCGTTCTGGCGCTTTTGCTGGGAGGCATCGCGGCTATCTCCCTGATCGTGGGCGGCATCGGCATTATGAACATCATGCTGGTCACGGTCACGGAGCGCACCCGTGAAATCGGCATCCGCAAGGCCATCGGCGCGGGGCGCGGGGTGATACTCCAGCAGTTTCTGCTGGAATCTGTGGTGCTGTGTATGCTGGGCTGCGCAATAGGGGTGTTTCTTTCCTGGGCCATTTTGCAAGTGGTGTCCATCGTGGTATCCAGCTTAAGTATGACCTTCGAGATGAACGTGCCGGTGGTGCTGATCGCTGTGGCGTTCTGTTTTGTGATCGGCATTGTGTTCGGACTGTACCCGGCCAACAAGGCGGCCAAAATGGCCCCCATCGATGCGCTGCATTACGGCGGCTGAGGAAGGGAGAAAACTATGTTTTGGAAAAAACACAATTCGGGAAGCAATAATCCTGATACGGCGGTGGAAACCGTTTCGCAGGGAACGACTGATTCTGTCGGCGAGCAGAAAACGGAGATACTGAGCGCCGAACCGGCCAAGCCTGTTACAGAAATGCGGCCAACCCCCAGGCCGAATATGGAGCGAGTCCAAACGATTCCGGCCCAGCCGCCCCAGCCCGTGGAAAAGCCGGCCCAGCAGGAGCAGGAGCAGATGATTTCAGCCCAGCCAACCCAGTCTGTAGGAGGGACAGCCCCGCAGGAACAGGAACAAACGATTCCGGCGCAGCCGTCCCAATCTATAGAAGAGTCGGCTCCCCAGGAACAGGAACAGGAGCAGGAAATTCCGACCCAGCCGCTTCAGCCTGCAGAAGAGCCTGCAAGCCCGGCTCAAGATCCTGTACCGCAAGCGTCCGCTGTGACGCAGACCCAGCCCCAGGCGCCTGTTCCCCCGGAACCCAATGACCTGGAGGAAGGCCCGGAGGATTGGGAGGAGGAGCAGCCCCCCAAGCGGTCTAAAAAGGGCGTTGTGTTCGTTATCCTGATGATTCTGTTTGCGGCTGTTATAGCGGCGGATTTGGTGAACTTTGCGCTGACCTCTGACACCAGCGCCAGCGCCAGCGGGTTCGGCTCGATGGATATGTCGGACATGGATTTTTCCGATGTGGATATGTCCTCCTTTGCTGCTGAGTTCGCCCAGAACGGCGGCGCGACGGAAGACAGCGATACTGCTTCGGAGGACAGAGCCTCTTCCGGCAGCGCGTCGGGTGAGATGACCCGCGGCGGCGCGTCGGCGGAGTTTGGCAGCTCCAGCACATCCGCGGATGATACTGAGGACAGCACGGAGCAGTCCGGCGGAATGGCCGCAGCATCCAGCAGCACCGGCGTGTTTATGCGGATTCGTACGTTTGTCCGTCAGCATTGGCTTCCCATCCTGGCCATAGGCGTGCTGGGAGAGCTTGTCAGTTTGATTCTTTTCATCCGGGTTCGCAAAAAGAGAAAAGCCCAGGAGCAGGAGCAGTTCCCGGAGGAAGAGGAACCCATTGACATGGAGGAACTGGTGGAGGCCCGCAGAAAGCGGAGCAGGAGAATGTGGATCATCCCCCTGGTCGCGGTGGTTGCCATCGTTATTGTGGTCGCGGTGCTGCCCCTGCTGACCGAAACTACCACGGAGAGCGACACCGTCACAGTGGAAAGCTCCGTAATTTCCGGCACGGCGGAGGCTGACACCATTACCACCGTCCTGTCCGGCGCGGGTACCCTGGAGGACGAGGATGCCGTCACCCTGAGCATCCCGGAGGCCGTGACCATCAGCGCCTATCATGTTCAGAACGGAGATACGGTAGAGGCTGGGGACATCATTGCCTCGGTGGATACCGTCACTGTGGCCACGGCCATTGTGGAGCTTCAGGATGTCATTGATGAGCTGGACGAGGAGCTGGAGGAAGAATCCGAGGAGGAGGCGGAGACCGACCTGACCGCCACTGTGGCAGGCCGCGTCAAGGTCATCTATGCGGAAGAGGATGTGGATGTGGCCGACACCATCTATGAATACGGCGCGCTGATGCTGCTGTCTCTGGATGGGGAGATGGCCGTCCAGTTTGAATCGGAAGCCAACCTGAGCGTGGACGATACTGTCACCGTCACCTATTCCGACGGTACCAGCGAGGAGGGCCGCGTAGCCTCTGTCAGCGATGGGACTGTCACCATCACTGTTTCCGATGAGACGGCGGTCTATCAGGATGAAGTGACGGTATACGATGAGGACGGCAATCTGCTCGGCAGCGGCACGCTGTATATCCACAGTGAGCTGAAAATCATGGGCTATTACGGCACGGTCTCCGACATCGACGTGTCTGAAAATGAGGAGGTAGACGCAGGCGATACTCTGATGACCCTGACCTATTCCGGCCACACGTCCACCTATACGGCCCTGCTGAACCGCCGGTATGAGCTGGAGGATCAGATGGAGGCCCTGTTCCAGTATTACACAGACGGGTATATCTATGCGGAGACAGACGGCGTGGTGTCCGGCATTTCTGATGATGCGACCTATGTGTCGCTGGAGGAGGATACCGCCGAAGTATCCGCTACCTCCGAGGAGGAAGCCACTGTTGCAGAGACCGGCTATTCCGGCAAATCCGGCTCCACAGCCGTATTGACCGCCCTGTCCTATTCCGGCGGGAGTGGGAACAGCGGCGCAGTTATCACCCTGCTGAAGGCCACGGAGGACGATGAGGAGGCGGAAGCGACGGCTACGCCGACACCCACTGCCACAGCGGAAGCGGAGGCGACGGCTACGCCGACACCCACCGCCACAACGGAAGCGGAGGCAACGGCTACGCCGACACCCACCGCCACAACGGAAGCGGAGGCAACGGCTACGCCGACACCCACTGCCACAACGGAAGCGGAGGCGACGGCTACGCCGACACCCACTGCTACAGCGGCAACAGAGGCAACGGCTACGCCGACACCTGTTTCCACGGAAGATGAGTCCACGGAGGACGACACCGCCAGCGATGAGGAAACAGGGAACGACGCCCCTGAATTTGTTGGTACCGAGATTAACTACGTAGCTGTGATCACAACCAACGAGGAGAACGTTTTGACCTATGTGAGTCTTTCCCAGGCGACTGACATAGAGGATTATACGGCTTTGGATTACACAACCCTGTCCGCCCTTCTGGCCGAGGAGGATGCGGAGACCGAGACCGTTCAGTGCAGCTATGACGATACCACGGACGTGACGGTTTATACCTATTCAGAGGACACTGACACCTGGGAGGCGTCGACGCTGAACAGCCTGGCCGCCGATGATTTGGTGGTGCTGGTGTTCACGAAAGACGAAGAGGACGCCGAGGTTCTGAAATACGTCCTTCTGGTAACAGCCTCCGACAGCAGTGCCTCCGGCGAGATAACCGAAAGCGAAGACTCCGACAGCACCGACGGTATGTCCGGCAGCAGCGGAATGTCCGGCGGTAGCAGTGGGATGTCCGGCAGTAGCGGCGGCAGTTCTGTGTCTATGTCCAGCGGCAGCAGCGGATCGTCCTCCGGCAGCGGTATGACGGAGGAGGAGACCTACGCCTATGAGACCTACAGCGTGGCGGAGCAGGACGTCCTTTCCATCACCCCACAGGACGAGGTGACTGTCACCATCTCCATTGACGAGCTGGATATTCTGGAGCTGGCGGTGGGCCTGGAGGCCGAAGTGACGCTGGACGCCCTGAAGGGCCAGTCCTTCACCGGCCTGGTGGATTATATCGCTACCACCGGCACCAACGAAGGCGGCAACACGAAATTCAGCGTGGAGGTAACGCTTTCCAAAACCTCTCAGATGCTGGCCGGGATGAACGTTTCAGTGAAGATCGTCACCGACACCACCGAGGCCGCTGTCACGATCCCCGTGGCCGCTCTGGTGGAGGATAACGGCAAAACCTATGTTTACACCGAGTATGACGAGGGCACCGATACGCTGGGCGGCCTGGTAGAAGTCGAGACGGGTATGTCCGACGGCGACGTGGTGGAGATCCTCTCCGGCATGGAGGAAGGAGACATTTACTATTACCGCTATGCCGACACGCTGTCGTATACGTTCGTGAATTAAACGTATCGCCCTGACGAGCCTATCCCGCCGGCGTAGGTCGTGCGGATGGCTCAACAAGAGAATAAAAAACGGGAGCGCTGGAATCCAGCGCTCCCTGATTTTTTTATGGGAGGTTGATATTACGAAGCCTCGCCGGAGGCGGAGGTCTCCAGGGGGGAGACGGTCAGCGTGCCGTCCTCGTTTTCGGTGATAACGCCGTTGACGGTGCAGCCGTCGTTGATGATAAGCTCAGCCACCACGGAGGTCTCTGTGACGTTCCAGACAGCCCCGCCGGTCAGGGTCAGCTCTACGCCCCAAACGGTCTCATAGCCGTCCTCGTTGAGAATGTACTCTCCGTCGAACTGTGCCTCGCACAGAGCATTCCAATCCTCGCAGGTGTTGGAATAAATTGCGCCTGTCAGAGTAGTGTTATCCAAAACAACGCGCATGGCCCGCTGGTAGTCGTCGTTTACGATGTCGCCGGTAACATCCATGTTCTGAAGGGTAATATCGCTGCCCAGGGCCTCGTCCCCATCAGCGATGTTGTTCACGTTGGAGTCGTTGTTGATGACCGCATGGATCAGCACGCCGCTCCAGCTCTCCATCTCCACACCTACCAGCAGAATGTTGGCCTGGGTGGATTTGGTGACGATGCAGGCGCCGGCGTAATTCAGCTCGTAGGCGTCCAGGCTCTCCGCGCCGCCCTCAATCAGGCTCTCATCCGTGCTGAGGGTGCCGCCGTTCATGTAGAGCGTACCCTTACGGGTGTTGCCCGCGCCGGTGCCGCCCTGGTCGGGCATATGGAACTGGACGGCGGTAGCGCCGCCAGAGATAACGCTCTCCATCACTTCGCCTTCCTGGGTCTCATAGTCCTGCCAGCTCAAAGCGCGGTCGCCGGACTTGTTCATGATGGCCCGCAGGGTGGCGGAGTCGTCGGTGCAGTCGCTGGAAACGGCGTAAATCTCGCCGTCGTTGGAGGCGACGATGCCGTCGGAGCTGCCCATAACGGTGCTGCCATACAGGAACAGGTGGCAGCTTGTGTCGGCGTATGCTCCATAGCCGCCCTGGCTCAGTCCCAGGCTGCGGTAGGCCACCAGGTCAAGGCTGACGCGGGCGGAGTCCGTGCTCCAGGCGCCCCAGGTGTGGGACACGATGGCGGAATCATAGAGATAGGTAATGCTCTTGCCCTGGGGCTGGATGCCGCGGGCCCGGTTGCCGGTGCTGGTGACGGTAATGGTGTCCTCTGCCTGCTCCTCCGGGCCGCCCAGGGTTTCCAGCAGGGAGCCGGTGATGACAACGACAGGCTCCTCGTTGCCCTGGCTCATGCCGCCCGCGCCGGGGCCGGCCACGGTGGTGCCGCCCACCACGTCGGAATACATGGCGCTGCGGGCCGTGCCGGAGGCCAGAACCAGGGTGTTGGCAATGTTCAGATAGGTATAGCCTTTAGCGGAGATGACCGGGGAGCAGGAGTCCGCCTCGTCTCCGTCGCCAAGGATAACGGCGGAGTCAAAGCCCTCCAGCCCCAGATTCTCCAGCCACTGGGCGGCAAGCTCTGTCACGTCGTATTCGTCCAGAGCCACGTTGACCCCGTCGCCGCCGATGGTGTAGAACGCGCCGGTGTCCTCGCTCAGCTCGGAATAATACAGCGCGGCCTGGGAATCGTCAGAGGTCATCAGGAAGCCGGAAATGCCGGTCTCCGTTTGCTCGCCGCCTTCAAAGAAGGTCAGGTCGATGTCCTCCGTCTGCTCCTGGGCCTCGTCCTCGCCCTCGTCCGTGATGACGATGACGGCGATGGGGCCGGTTTCCTCTTCGGCTTCTTCCGTGGTTTCGGCGGAGGCATCCGCCGTCTCGCCGCTGGCTTCGTCAGAGGCCAGGGCAGGCGCTGCCAGACACATGAGCATGGTCATGGCCAGCAGCAGGGCTAACAGCTTCTTCATAGTTATTTCTCCTTTCCAATTTTTGACGGATAAAAGGGAGGGAACCGCAGATCAAATAACGCGGTGCGGTCATTGGATCGGTGGTTCCCCCAAAGTATCTGGTTTCGCCTGCTATCAGGCGGTGGGCATTTCGCCGGATGCCTCGCCAGATGCTTCGCCGGAGGCGGAGGCGTCTACGGCGGTGCCGGTGTCGGTGGTTGCGGTTGTGGTGTCGGCGGTGGTGGTCTCGCCGGAGGCGCCGCCGGACATCTCGGAAGACGCGCCGGTGTCGGTGGTGGTCTGGGCGGTGGTCTGGGTGGATGTTGCGCTGGCTGTGGCGGTGGGCTTCGGCGTGGCGCTGCCGGCGGCGGCTGCCGCTGCCGCGCCTGCGGTGTCGATGTCCACATAGCTACTGGAGCAGCCTGCCAGCAGGCTCAGGGCCAGCACCAGGGCGAGGATGAGACTTAAAGTGCGCTTGGAATGTTTCATGGGAAAACTCCTTTCTGTGCGAAACCGTAACGTAGATATTTTCACAAGATTAAAATCATTATAACATACTTTTTTCCTCTTGACAATCAAAAATAACCGCAAATTGCAAGTGCAAGTTGGACACTCGGTAGAATGAATTTATGAACCTTGG
>JAJQCH010000153.1 GCA_021202795.1 Oscillospiraceae bacterium | reverse complement strand
CAGGCTGGCTTACTGTTGATCTGATCGAACGACCCTTTTGCTGACTAACACCTAACACAAAAATCCATTCCGGATGGATGAAATTCTTGTGATTCGGTCAGGAGCGGGCAAAAGTAATGAAATGATTCACAAGGGTATAGCATAATCTTCCAATTTCATGTATAATACAGGAAAAGGAAGGCTGTAAGAAAAACAACAGGAGGCGATCGTATGCGCGGCAAGTTTATCCTTTCCTGCGGCTCCACGGTGGACGTACCCTTTTCCTATATGGCGGAGCGGGACGTGCCGGTGATTTTCTATTCCTATACGGTGGACGGCCAGGAATACCCGGACGACATGGGCCGGGATCCCCAGGCCCTGCCCCGGTTTTATGAAATGCTGAAGGAGGGCAAGCTCCCCTCCACCAGCCAGGTGAACATCCAGCAGTACCGGGATTTTTTCGCGGAGCAGCTTGAAAAGGGCGACCTGCTCCATGTGGCCTTCGGCTCCGGGATGTCCGCCTCGGTGAACAACGCCCTTCTGGCGGCGGAGGAGCTGCGGGAGGAGTACCCGGATCGGAAGCTGGTAGTGGTAGATTCCCTTTGCAGCTCCTCTGGCTACGGCCTGCTGGTGGATGAGGCGGCGGATATGCGGGACCGTGGCTGCACCATAGAGGAGACGGAGCAGTGGCTTCTGGCCAACCGGGGCCGGGTGCATCACCAGTTCTTCTCCACCGACAGGACCATATTCCGGCGCAGCGGGCGGGTGTCCGGCCCCACGGCCACCATCGCCACCATTTTGAACATATGCCCCATCATGCGCCTGGACGACCAGGGGCGGATCATCGCCTATGGCAAGGTGCGGGGCAGGCCCGCCGCCGTCCGCACCACCATTGAGACCATGGACAAACATATTCAAAATGGCCGGGACTATGACGGCAAGCTCTGGGTCTGCCACTCCAACTACCCGGACATCGCCCAGCCCTTCCGGGAAGCTCTGCGGGAGCATTATTCCCAGGTGAAGGACATCCCCATCTTCGACATCGGCACCATCATCGCCGCCCACTGCGGGCCGGGAACGGTGGCGGCCTTCTTCATGGGGGACGAGCGGGAGCCTGAATAACTGCGCAGCAAAAGGGCCGTATCAGACGATACGGCCCCATTTTTTTGCCAGTGCGCCTTATCCGTTCAGCGTCATGGTCTCCGCGATCTCCACCAGCTCCTCCATGGTCAGGGTGTCCGAGGCGAGAAGGAACACAAGGCAGTCTTCCGTGTCCACCCAGGAAAGACCATAATAGTCGTCGCCCAAGGCGTAATAGGCGGCCAGTTCGCCGTTCACGGCGGCGGCGGTGTAGCCGTTGCCCCCGGCCTGCAGGGAGAGAACGTATTCCGGGGTGTTGCCAAACTCCACGCCCGTCCCCGCGTCCTCCGTCAGATTGTAGCTCTCGTAGCTGAAGCCCAGCTCGTCGTGATTGCTGTTTTCATAGGTATAGCGCACATAGGCGTACCAGCCGCCGCCGCTGGAGAGAGGCGAGGCGGTGAAGCTTGCCTGCTCATAGCCCTCCGGCGGAGTGATCTGGTAGTCCCCCAGATCTGCCAGGGCCTGGCTGTAGCCTTCGGACAGGGTGGGCGTCAGGGCCTCGTCCAGCTCTTCCATGCTCTCGGCCATGGCCGTCAGGTCTACGGCGTCGTCGTCTGTCGCCAGGGAGAAGCCCAGGCCCCTGGCCCCGTCCGTCCAGAACAGCAGCCGCTCCGTGGGGGTGGTGTAGAGGATGCCCTCCGCCTCGCCTACGGTGACGGACTGGGTGTCGGTGACATTGTCCATCGTCACCTGGCCGCCCTCGATGTCGCCCTGAACGGACAGAACAATATAATTCCCGTCCCCGTTTTCAAAGCGGATGGTCTGATAGCCGTAGGCCGGGTCGGACACGAAGCTGAGGGCGTAGCCCTCCGGCACCTCGCCTGGGTACCAGTTTCCCAGCTCCACATAGTCCTCGTCCGTGGCCTGGAAATCCACCTCGATATAGCCGTCCTGCTCCGTGGCCACCAGCTCCACGCGGGAGATGGCCAGGGCCAGGGCGGACACGGTCAGCACGCACACCGCCGCGATCAGCGCCACGGCAAGCTTTGGCGCTTTGCGCCTGTAATTTTTCTGCATTTGAATGGCCTCCTTCTTCGGCTGGGAGGCCGCCTCCGCCAGCGTCCGCTGGATGCGCTCGTCCGCGTCGGCAGGCAGCGTGATTTTGTCGAACGCGCCGCGAATTTTATCCTGCATTGTCAGCCTCCAATTTCGATTTCAATCGCTTTCTGGCTCTGTCCAGCCGTGTGGATACGGTGGAGCGCTTCAGCCCCAGCATATCGCCCACCTCGGCAGCGGAATAGCCTTCGTAGTAATAGAGATACACCACGGCCCGTTCCTCCTCCTTCAGGGACATCACCGCCTGGAACACCTCGTTTTCCTCCGGGGCGTCGAAGGGCAGCTCCAGATCGTCCAGGGGCTGGGTCTTCCGCCGCCAGGCGGAGCGGAGAAGGCTTTTGCAGAGATTGGCCGTCACCGACCCCAGCCACTGCCGCTCCTTGCCGGGGGTGATCTCCCCGCGATGCTCCGGCAGCCGGAGAAAGGCCGTCTGGCACACGTCCTCCGCGTCCTGGGGGGATTTCGTATAGCTCAGCGCCAGGCGATAGACCATCTGCTTGTGGGCCTCATAAAGCTCCATAATGCCGCCATAGGCAGGCGTCGCATCGGATTCCGGGGTCATGGCACACCTCCTTTCCTCATCTTGACCGGTCTATAAATAAGACGCCGCAACAGCCCAATCGGTCTCAGGATAAAAAAATTTTTTTGCGCAAATTGCAAGTGCAAGTTGGACACTCGGTAGAATGAATTTATGAA
>JAJQCH010000071.1 GCA_021202795.1 Oscillospiraceae bacterium | reverse complement strand
CAAGGTTCATAAATTCATTCTACCGAGTGTCCAACTTGCACTTGCAATTTGCGCAAAAATAATATAAAAGAAAACCGTCCTCATACGAATAACGCATAAAAATCAAAATTCCGTCGTAAATGTGATAGACGATTTACCATCCGGGAAAAATTCCAATCCGTCCCTCCCCCGCTGCCTTATTCCAGCAGCGTATTTATAACACATTTCTCGCAAAATATGCCCGTGCGCAGTCAATAAAGCGTTCCGCAGCAGGAGTCAGTCGCCGCCCCCGTTCATAGCTGATGCACAGCTCCGGGGAAAAGCCTTCCGTGTGGATAACAAATGTTCGCAGATCCGCAGGAACCTCGCCCGTTTCCTCCTTCATATGGTCAAGGATGCCGCTAGGCGCGATCATTCCGCCCACACCTGAGTAGCACAGGGAAAAATTCACACTGTCATTGGCGGAGGAGGCCACTACCTCCGGGGCAAAGCCCGCCGCGGCAAAGGTCTGTTCCCGTCCCAACCCCTGCGGGATGCTTGGGTCATCCAGAAGCACGAAGGGAAGGCCCTTCATCAGATGCAAATCTCCCGTTTTCTCCATTTTCTCCGCAATAGACGTCCACACCGGCCCAAAAGCTGCGGACAGCACGCTCTCCCGCACAACCAGGGCCATATCGTCGTGGCACAGCACAACAGATTCCATATCCCGCGCCCCGGAATAGGTCAGAAAATGGAGGTCGATCCTGCGCATATCCTCCGGCGTCATGCCATATTCCCGTTCAACGATCTGCAACTGGCAGTCGGAATTTTCCGTGACGAAGGCGCGTATCAGCCCGGACAGGAAGGGCGGCGCGCCAATCTTGGATATGCCAATGCACAGCCGTTGCCGCCGTCCCGTTTTGATCTGCTCCAGATCCCAGTCCAGGCGGTTCTTAGCGGACAAAATTTCCTCCGCGCCCTGCATCAGGCGTTCCCCGCCTCGGTCGGCGTCAGCGGACGCGTTCGGCTGAAAAGCTCCACGCCCAGCTCCTCCTCCAGACGGCGGATATGCTCTGAGAGAGTTTGCTGGGAAAGATTCAGCCGCCTGGCCGCGCCCTTAAAGCTCCGCTCCTGGGCCACCGTCTGAAAATAACGCAACGTAAGGAAATTCATGGTATTCACCCCTATTATAACAAGCTATACTCTGTTCTGTACTATACCATATACGGATAAAATTTGCAATACCTTCCCATAAAAACAGGGGCCGCGCAATCGCAGCCCCTGCCGTTCATGTTATGCTGATTCAATTTGAAGGCGTTTTTTTCATCAATCGGCCTTCTCAACCTCCCAACTGCGGATCGCACCGCTGTAGCCGTCGATCTCGAACTCGTACTCCATGCCGTCGTAGACAATTTTGCCTTCATACTGGAGGCGTCCGTCGTCGTAATCCGTCTCAAATTCCCGGATATTGCTGGCTGTAGCGCCGGGAACCTGCGCCAGGGCGATGGCCTTCGCCTCGTCTGCCGTAATGGTGGTGCTGGTGCTGGTGCTGCTGGTGGAGGCAGAATATCTGACCTCATAGTCATAATCCAGCACAGCCCCGGTGGTCGCGTCTATCTCGTATTCATATTCGGCGTCGGCGGTATAGAATTCCACATCATAGACCTTCCGACCGTCATCCGTGTCCAGCTTGGTTTTGGTGAAGGTGGCGTCCGATGAGCTTACGCCTGCACTGGACAGGGCAATGCTGCGGGCCTCGCTCTCGCTTATCAGCGAGCTGGTGCTGCCAGTGCTAGAGGAAGTCGTGCCAGAGCTTGTGCTGGAGGTAGTGCTTGTGGAGCTGTTGGTGCTGGCAGACGATGTTTTAGCCGGCTCGTAGTCGTAGTCCACGATGGCCCCTGTCGAAGCGGAAATCTCGTAGTCGTACTCGTCATAGCTGGCGGTATAGAACTCGACATCATAGACCTGCTGGCCGTTATCATAGTCCAGCTTCAGCTTCGTGATGGTAACTTCCCCTTCGGACAGACCCGCATCTGCCAGGGCAATGGCTTTTGCCTCATTCTCAGTGATGATGGCGGCGGCAGTGCTGCCGGAGTCAGCATTAGCGTTAGCGCTGGTGCTGGAGTTGGTGCTGGAGTTGGTGCTGGAGTTGGTGCTGGAGTTGGTGCTGTTACTGTTACTGGAGTTGGTGCTGTTACTGTTACTGGAGTTGGTGCTGGAACTGGTACCAGAGCTGGCATTGTTACTGGCGCTGGTGCTAGTCCCAGTGTTGGCGCTGCCGGTGGAGGTGGCCGAAGAAGCGGCGGCAGTATTACTTTCGGCGCTGTCGGTGTTCGGTTCCTCTGCAGTGGTTTCCTGCTCCGCAGCCACTGTGGTAACGGTCGTTGTCTCATTTTCCAGCGTGGCGGCTACCTGTGCGGCTACCTGTTCGGCCTGCTCGGCGACAGATGCGGGGGTCTCCCCTTCAATAATCACGCCGGTCAGAGCGTCCACGGCGATTTCATATTGAGTGCCGTCTACCGTCAGCTCCACCTCGTAATAATCCACGCCGTTTTTGGTGGTGAGTTCGGCGCTGATGCGTTCCACCTGGCTTGAGGTAAGTCCGGCTGCTTCCAGTGCCAGGGAGCTGGCATTTTCCACGCCGATATATTCCAGGGATGCAGTGTCTGACGAACATCCCGACAGCAGGAGGGCGGCCAGGGCCAGCGCGCAGATGGTGACGATGAGAGATTTTCTTTTCAGGGTTTTCATGGGTCGTTCTCCTTTCAGAATTTAAGATTGAGATTTTGTTTTTGGAACCCCGTTCCTTGTTTCTGAGGCTAGTTTACGGCCCAAACCTTTCACGGACATGAAATTTTTAGAAAATTTTGGTCGATTGTAAAATGAAGTTGAACACCTAAAAAATCCATAGCAATT
>JAJQCH010000134.1 GCA_021202795.1 Oscillospiraceae bacterium | reverse complement strand
TGGCTATCAGACACCGGAGGAACTGTTCGAACAGGAACTGGATCGTATTTACGCCACCTGAACAGCCGCACGTTTGGGTTTCTCTCCGGTCGGGCTGCGCCCTCCCTCCGTGAAACCCAAACGTATCTGCCAACGAGCATCACTGAAAAAACTATTGCAACTTGCTATTGCAATTCGAGAACTTTATAATGTAGACTCGAAAATTGGTTGACAGCTCACAGAAAACCTGCTATGATACAGATGATCTGGTTTTGAAAAACTGGTGATACCATTTTACATAGGAGGTTTTGCCTATGAAACGCAGAATTGTGTCGGATTCTTCTGCCAATATGCTGACGTGGAGAGGAATGGATTTCGCCTCTGTTCCGCTGAAAATCATTGTGGGGGAGAGGGAGTATGTGGATGACGCCAGCCTTGATTTACCTGGGATGCTGGATGACCTGAGTGATTATAAGGGGAAATCCGGCACCTCTTGTCCCAATGTGTCGGAGTGGCTGGCTGCATTTCAGGGAGCGGATGAGATTTTTGCTCTCACCATCACAAGCTCCCTGTCCGGAAGCTATTCCATGGCGGCCCAGGCCAAGGAGGAATACAAGGAGCTTTTCCCTGAGGCCAAGGTCATGGTGCTGGACACTCTGTCCACCGGGCCTGAGATGGTGCTTATTATGGAAAAGATACAGGAGCTGACCGAGGCGGGGCAGAGTTTTGAGCAGGTAGAGACCGCCGTCCGGGAGTACAGTCGTCATACCCATCTGTTTTTTGCCCTGGAATCCATGAAAAACCTGGCGAACAATGGCCGCGTCAGTCATGCAGTGGCGGCGCTGGCAGGTCTTTTGAGTATCCGGGTGCTGGGCGTGGCCAGCGAGGAGGGAACGCTTCAAATGCTCCACAATGGCCGGGGCTGGAAGCGCACCTTCCACGCCATCATAGAGGAGCTGGAAAAATACGGCTTCACCGGCGGCAAGCTTCGTATCGCCCACTGCCAGAACCCATCGGCGGCGGCAGAGCTGGCGGAGCTGATTACCAAGCACTTTGGAAAATGCGACCTCTCCATCCACCCATGCACCGCCCTTTGCAGCTTTTATGCCGAGCGGGGTGGAATGATGGTTGGCTTTGAGGGAGCTTAATGTCTCAATGTGAATGTTATGCGCGGGCGCGGCCCGCGCCTTTTTATCGTTTGCGTAAAATAACGGTTGCCATTTCTGGAAAAACCGACTAAAATAGGAACTGCAGTGTTTATTATGGGCCGCAAATATTTATATTTGGAGAGAGAATATGGAAAACAAAAAGAGCAGCCAGAAAAAAACAACCCTCATTGTAGTGGCCGTCTGCATCGTGGTGGTGCTGGCCGTTGTGATATGCTGGGCGTCCTTTGGCCCGAAGGCACTGGAGGGAGTGAAGGACATCACCATCAACGTGGAACACTCTGACGGCACAGTGACTACCTTCGATGTGGACACCCGTGAGGAGTACCTGTATGCGGCCGTGGAGGACATGGGCCTTCTGGAGGGCGAGGACAGCGATTACGGCCTGTTTGTCACCGTTGTGGACGGTGAGGAGGCGGATTCCTCCATCGGGCAGTATTGGATGTATAACTGCAATGGGGAAATGGCACTCTATGGGGTGGAGAGTCAGCCCATAGCGGACGGCGACGTTTACGACTTCTACCTCTATATTTATGAGTAAGCTCTCCCTGCGGGAGCTGGCGGCACTGAGCCTGATCGGCGCGTTGCTGGTGGTCAGCAAGCAGTTGATGGCCTTTTTGCCGAACATTGAGCCTGTTACTATGCTGCTGATGTGTACAACCCTGGTATACGGGCTGAAGGCCCTCTATCCCTGCTGCATCTTTGTGCTGCTCCAGGGGTTGCTGTACGGCCTGGGAATGTGGTTTATCAGCTACCTTTACATATGGCCTATGCTGGTGCTGGCGGTGTACCTGCTGCGGCGGAACACCTCCTGGATTATCTGGACGGTGGTGGGGGCCATGTATGGGCTGTGCTTTGGGGCGCTGTGCGCCATTCCGTATTTTTTCATCGGCGGCTGGCAGATGGCCTTTGCCTATTGGATTGCGGGGATTCCGTATGACCTGCTCCACCTGGTCGGCAACGCCCTGATGTGCGGTATATTTTTAAAGCCCCTGACCGGGCTTTTGCGAAAGCTGGCCGCTGGAAAATATCCTCCGGCGACCTGATGCGAAAACAGGAGGTATATATATGACGGAAATCGAGGAATATAAGGCCCAGGCGGCGGCTACCATGAAGGAGCTTGTCCAGGCGGCGCGACTGGCTCCCGGCCAGATTGTGGTGGTGGGATGCAGCACCAGCGAGGTGACGGGCCACCGCATCGGCAGTTTTTCCGCGCCGGAGATTGGCCAGGCCCTGTTTGAGGGAATCCAATCGGTGCTGAACCCGCTGGGGCTGCTTCTGGCTGCCCAATGCTGTGAGCATTTAAACCGGGCCATTGTTATTGACCGCCCAACAGCAGGATTGCGCCATCTGCCGGCGGTAAATGTGGTTCCGCAGCCCAAAGCCGGAGGCAGCTTTGCAACTGCCGCCTACCACGGCTTTGAAAGCCCCGTGGTTTTGGAGCATATACACGCCGACGCCGGACTGGACATTGGCGGTACGCTGATCGGGATGCACCTGCGCGAGGTGGCTGTTCCTGTACGCCTGGAGCAGAACCATATCGGCCAGGCGTCTGTCCTGGCTGCGCGCGTCCGCCCCAAATTCATCGGAGGCGAACGGGCAATATATGATGAGAGAATGAAGTAAGGTTCAATGTCAAGAGTTGGGGTAGAGGAAAAAAGGAAACAGCAAAGAGGAAGCCGGAGGGAGTTCTGGCTTCCGCCAGTTATGAAGAGCAATGAAGGATTCTG
>JAJQCH010000017.1 GCA_021202795.1 Oscillospiraceae bacterium | reverse complement strand
CGCCGGTATACACATTGGCACAGTTCTCCTCCTGCTCCAGGTCGGTCAGGTTTTTGCCGTAGCGGATTGTTACGCCCCTGTCCTCGCCTCTGGCCTTGTGGAGCTTGCAGGTGTACCCGTCAAACTCCCACTCGCCGCCGTACACGTCTATAACGCTGCCATCGACACCGCCCAGGATGCCCCGGACGGATGACGGCGTGGAATGATTCATGGTGGCGGCTGTCTCCAAGTCCGTCCAGAATGTAAAGGGATTATCGGTCACTGACTTGTCGGACAGCATCGTCATGGCCGCCGCTGCGGTGGTGGCGGTAAATGTGTCCAGTGGGATGCCGGACAGGTCATAGCTGATATGCTCCGCCGACACCGTGACCTTGCCGCCAATAGGCCGCGTGATCTCGTAAATCCTAAACGGCTGGACGTTGGCCGTGGGGTTTGGCTGTGCTGTGATTATCCGCCGGAGTGCCAAATCCTCGTAGTGTATGCCGTCGATGGGGTATTTCATCTCCAGCTCATAGGCTCCGTTGCGTTCCTCGGTGACGGTGCAGGATATTGCGTCCGTCAGCACGCCCAGGCCGTTGGTGTCAAATGCCGACTCCGTGCTCTCGTATAATATCGGCCTCATAGCGTCCACCACCTCGGTGTGATCTCGATTTTGGTTATTCCGCCCGTCCAGGATATAGCGTTCTCCCCGTTTTCCAGCCGGGGAAACTCCGGAGCCGTGATTGTGCTATTTTTGTTGGCTGTCCCTTTGTATGCGTCCTGCAGCTCGCAGTCCAGGACAACATACTCATCTATCTCCGATATGCTGATAGATGTATCACCGACCGCAAGGACGGCGGCGGAGCTACCATATACCTTTAGCAGTGGCAGCGCCGGGAACCACTCATTTTGTAGCGTGGTGGCCTCTGTGATGGTGATCGTCTCCTCCCCGGATTTCAGAAACTTCTGCGGTTTGCAGTCGAATTTCAAATCAAACACAGCCAGCTTTCTTGTCCGAATCTCCGTCCCTGGACCATCAGAAACCCTGGCCATGCGGAAATAATCCGGCTCAGTAGCCACCTCCAGCCGCTTATAACCAAACCCAAGGAGCAGCCACCTGTCAATGGCGGCCAGAGCCTTGTCAACGTTCTTCTGCAGCACAAAACAGCTTGCCGAACCTGTTACGTTTCCATAAGCCCCGTCAAAATAGTGCAGGGCCCCGTTGCGCCCAGGGATAGACATAGCCTCCACATTGGGCGCCGCTCCATCAAAGGTGATTGCATCCTCCAGCCTCAGCCCTACGCTGCGGCTGTCGATGCCATCAAACACAAAATACTCATAGTTATGCAAAGACGGCCTCCTTCCTGGTCAGCACCTTTTGAAGCTTGTATGCTATTTGATTGGTGAGATCATCAACATCATCGTACTGCGCTCCGTCGATATAGATATTGACCACCGGCGCACTGGCCGAATTGGACACTGCATTCTGGATCATGTCCATCAGGCTCTGCGTTCCAACCACAGTTTCGCTCCCGGCTTCGCCGCCGGCGAGGAAAGTGCTGCTCTCTGAATCATACCCAAAGATTGTGGGGCTGTTCATGATCATGCCGGCTTCCATAGCTTTCTTATACCAACTGATTGAAAAGTGTGGTACAGAAACCGGGTTTAGGCTGAAGGATCCACTTATGCTGATGTGAGGCAGCTTCAGGGACGGAAGACTCCAACTAAAATCAAAGAAGCCTTTGATTTTCTCTATCGCGTTGCTGACTTTTTCCTTCGCCGTCTCCATCTTCTCGCCGAACTTATCCGCAATATCCCCCATCTTGGATGTCACGGTGCTTTTTGCAGTCGCCAGTTTTGAGCTGAAGAATCCGCTTATATCGCTCATCGCAGAACTGACCTTTGATTTCGCAGATTCCATCTTTTCGCTGAACTTGCTGCGGATGCTTTCCATCTTCGTTGAAACAGTTGACTTGGCACTCTCCAGCTTGTTCTGGAAGAATCCCTTAATGCTTTCCAGCGCTTCTTCTACTGCATCCTTGACTGCAACGATTTTGTCCCATATCGCCTGCACCTTCTCGATGAAACCCTCAATAAAGCCCTTTATAGCTTCGATAGCTGTCGAGAACGCAGCCTGTATATTTTCCCAAATGGTTGTTACCGCATCACGGAACCCTTCGCAGTTATTCCAGAGGTAAACGATAACGCTTATAAGCCCGGTGATCAGCGTCACGACGATAGCGATCGGGTTTGCCGACAAAGTCGCGTTTAACCCCGCGAATGCCGTCTTTGCCGTCGAAACGACGGAGGTAACGGAGGAAATCAATGTCGAGACCGTAGAAACAACTTGCCAGGCAACAAAGCCAGCGGCGATCCCAACAACAATCCCCCGAAACACTTCCGCCAAAGGATTCCCACTGTTAAGCCAGCCGATAAGACTGCTGATGCCATCAATTACCGTAGTAAGCGCCGTGGCCAGTCCTTCTGCAGCGGTCTTCAGTACGTCGGCGACCGTACCAGATTCCCCCACTTCCGAGGCGAAGTCCGTGACGCTGGTAATATTGTCCGATATGACATCAAATATTGTGCCGAATAGGCCGTCAAGAGCGTCCAATACCGGGGAAAAGGTCTCGCCCAAGTAGTCCCCGATCTCCTGGAATTTCGCCAGCAGATCCTCCAGCGAAAAGTTTTCCGATATGGTGTCCGCAAATTCGGAAATTTTACTGGCTACGCCATCAAGACCGATTGCATCGAGACCTGTAACCAGAGCCTCTGTTATCCCTGAAAACAGCGAGGACAGTATCTCTGGGAGCTGTCCGGTAAGCGAACTCACAAGGCTGATCGCGCCCTCAACAGCTACCGGCAGTAGCCCCGGAAGGCTCGTCAGGATGTTGCCCACCATAGGAAGGAGATTATCAACCAGGAATGTCTCTGCGGTGGAAAACAACGCTTCCAGCTCCTCAGACACGTCCTCACCAAGAGCCAGATTACCGGCAAAGTTTTTCGCCGCTGCCTGCATGGATGCCATGGAGCCAGAGAACGTCGATGCAGCTTCCTCCGCCGTCGTACCGGTGATACCCAGGTCTTCCTGTATGACATGAATCGCCTCGTACACATCAGACAGGTTATCGATGTCATACTCTATGCCGGTCAGTTTCTCAGCGTCTTCCAACAGACGCTCCATTTCTTCCTTTGTGCCGCCATAACCCAGCTTCAGGTTGTCCAGCATTGTGTAATTCTGCTTGGCAAATCCCTGATAGGCGTTTTGGATATTTTCGATGCTGGTGCCCATCTTATTGGCGTTATCGGACATATCAATAATCGCCTGATTCGCCGCCTCGGCGGCGGCTGCGGTATCTCCGTCCAGACTTTGCAGCAGCGATGCGGCAAAGCTCGTCGCCTGTTCCATGTAATCGTTAGCAGATATGCCGGCAGTCTGATAGGCCTGGGCAGCGTATTCCTTCATGGTGTCGGCGCTCTCCTTGAACAGGGTTTCTATACCACCAATACTCTGCTCCAGGGCTGCGCCTTCGGTGATGGCAGCACTCAGTGCCTTTCCTATTCCTGCGGCAGCAATAACAGCTTTTGCCGCACTCACAAGCCGGGACGCGAAGGTCTGGCCGCTGCTTTCGCCGGCATCACCTGCCTCATCATCCAACACATTGGTAAGCTTCCCCGAAATGCCTTGTGCGGACGGGATAATCTGCACATATGCCTGTGCCAATTCTGTCGCCATTTATCCACCTCCTGATAGCCGCGCCCAGGCGGCGTTAAAATCGTTTGCAGACCGAAATTTTACAACATCATCCGTGGTGACTTTTTCTTCTGAAATAGCCTGAACGATGGACTTTGGTCGGTTGCGTCCCTTGGACGCATCCTTCGTCTTGCTCCAGACCAATAGATTCAGTGCGTCCACCGCTGCTGCAAGCAGGAACGTGTCCTGCGAGGCTTTTGCATTGGCCATCCGCATTTTTATCCGCGAATCATCCCTCAGCCCGGATGCGAGCGTTGCCAGCAGCGGAACCGGCAACGCCCGGAAGTCGAATACTCCATAGGTCTCCGCAAGATCGCAGATCAGCGCGTCCTTATCGGCGGCCATCATCCCGGCCAGGGTGATCAGTTTTTTCCCGTGTTCCCAAAACTGTTCAGCACATCGACCAGTGCATCGCTGACATCCGACAAAGGTACCCGCCCGTCCTCTGTGCGCAGATGCTCATACAGCCGTTTGCGCTGATCGGCTCCAAGCAGCAATTTGCATACTGTGGAGATTGCCAGCGGGTTTTCATCGCTGGAGTCCGCCAGGGCATCCACCAGCTCCATGTTATCTGCTACTAATTCATCTACTGCAAAAGCAAAGCCGCTGCGCGTAACTCCTTCGATCATGCCTCATCCTCCGAAGTCTCCGAAGTCTCCGAAGTCTCCGAAGCAACGGAAGCCGCCGCTACCGACGTGCTATTCTGGATATACTCATAGTGCGTGTTCCCGTCCGCGTCCGGCACCGCAGTTATCGTGATGTCGTAGCCGATCGCATCGCTGTCGGTATAGCTGATGTCACCAACTTCCGTAATGGTGCCATCAGGGATAACAATCCGCTTCAGCACGCCGCCGCGAAGGATCATGTCAATCACCCAGCAGGCACTCTCCTGTTCGGTGCTGTTGGCAAGGACAGAGATCCCCGAATCAATCGCACCCGTGACATTGTCGCTGCCATAGACTGCCCCCAACACATCGGCATTCAGCGCCTCGATCAGAGAGAAGCCGAAGGTGTCCTCCTTCGAGGACTGGTAGGTATAGACCGTATCGCCTCCCCACGCCTTGATGCTGCTGGACTCAGGGGAATTGGAGTTTACAACGCCGGAATCAGACACATATCCAAGTCCGACGAAGGCAGCATCAAGAGCTTCCGCAGCCGTGGTCGGCAGAGTGCTCCCGCTCGGCGCTCTGTAAATCGCGCCGGTTACTTTCGGTTTGCCAGTAGATACATTGGTGGCGGTATTAGTCGAATCACTCATTGTTTAAGAACCTCCTTAGTAGTAAGTAAAATCAAACACTGCCTGATAGCGATATTTCTTCGTGGCAGTGTCTGTAAAATTATAATCGCTGTTGAGCTTGATCCTGGATACACTGTCCAGGGTGATGATACTATCCATCGCTGTTTTCACCTGTTCATTTAACAGCGCCGCCTCATATAGCGACGGAGCACAGGATTGGACAGCCAGGGTGGCAGTTGATATGTGATTGTTCTGGCCGCCGCCAGTTTTCTCCAGAACCACATAAGTTTGCGGCGGTGTCTCTGGGACTTCCATATACACGGGAACGTCCAGCGCATCCGTGAGGTAGTCCAGCACGATTTTTTCAATCATCCACCGCCCACCGCCTTCAGGAGTGTTTTGTTGTTCAGCTCCCGCTGCATAGCGGCATAGGATGCGGTCGTAACGCGGGCATAGCAGCGATTTGTTCCGACTGCGGTACTCTGTTCATAACCGTCCGGCAGCCGGCCCATAATATCCGAAGCGTGTCCGGCCAGAACGCTCTGCATCTCGCTGCCGCGCAGCAGCTCCCGGACGCCCGCGCTGTTCAGTTTAACTTTCACCTTCGACAATGCTTTCCACCTGCACTTTCTTATTCCAGGCCAAAGGAATGAGATCATCCATTCCCTCTGTCGGTATCCCGATCACCCGCCAGAGCTGCCCCCAGAAACTGACCCGGCAGTTTTCCCATTCGTGGGTGTCGCCCTTTGGGATGGCCAGTTGGTATACTGCTTTACGTCCTGTCAGATTCAGCGTGTCGAGCATCTCCGTACTGTTTACCGGGGCAATCAGGACGTTTTCCACGTCCTCAAATGATGTTTCATAGATCGGCCTGTTAAACTCATCCGTCCCCGTCTGTGTCCGTACTTCCAGCGCAACCGTGGTGCCTTTCAGGGCCAGCAAGGTCGATCACCCCCAATCGCTGACGGCTCAGTCCCAAACGCGCAAGCTCTGACTTCTTGATATAAATGCCGCCGCCAGGCACCAGATATGTGCCGCTGACGGAATAGCCCAAGGCACTCTGCGACATCTGGGACATAGGCTCCGTATCCGTCGATGTCATCAGCGCCCGCGCCGTTATATCTACCGTGACAGACTTGACCACGTTTGCAAGCACAAGGCCTGCTTCTATCATCGCATCCAGGTCTTTGCCCACATTCATGGCGGCCTGGCGCAGGAGGTCAGAAACAACAGGCAGGAGCGCTTCAGCACGCTCCTGCTCCTCTGTTGTAAGTGTTCTCCACAGGGACGTTATATCCTCTACTGTCGCGTAGCTGCTCATTCAGCCGCCTGGATGAGTGCGAACGCAGTAGCGTCCAGGATGCCCCAGCCCAGATACATCTCGCCGCGGAGGTAGACCTGATTGTGGCCCTTCAGGTCTCCCATGGTCTCATCGTTATCGGGATTACCGTAGCGGATGACCTCGATGGGAATCTCCTTGGCGTAGCCCCAGCGGAAGAAATTGGTGAAGTCGCCGACCAGGGCCCGATCCAGGCTGCTGTTGGCGCTCAGGGTGGAGTTGGAGGCTACGGCCAGGCCATTAAGAGTGCCAGGAGCGTTGCCCCAGGCCAGTTCGGGATACAGCTTCACGCCGGAATCATAGGTCTGCGCCGCCAGAGCGGAGCGGAAGGCCGGAGCCATAGCGATGCCGGTCACATCATGGTCACTGTCCTGCACCAGCGCGATGGCGCTTTCAACATCGCCATCAGGGGCAGTCTCATCAGCGATGGTCACGATCTGGGTAACAACGCTGTCGAAGTTATTGTCTCCGATGACGCTGGATGCAGTGGCCGTGCGGGGATTGATGCCATGGAAGGCCATCAGGTCGATACCGCGAGCCACCTTGCGGGCAAAGCCGTCAGAGAATGCGGACAGGTAGTCCATCTGAACGGTCTCAGAGGCATAGACGAATTCATCAGAAACGCGAGCGCCATACTCAACCTTGATGGGTACGATGGTCACAGGGGTCACGGTGACGCCGCCGATGCTCTTAGCGCCATTCTCAGCTACGACATCGATCTCCTTGTCGAGCTGGAAGGTAAATTCACGCATACCGTTGAATGGAATGGGGGAAGCGGCGCAAAGCTGCGCCAGGGCGCTGCTTCCAGTGGTTTTCTGAATCAGATCCGGAATGAGTTCCTCCGGGAAAAGAGCGCCTTTGCTCAGAATGTCAGCCATAATTATTAATCTCCTTTAGATGTTAGTGATTCGGTGAACGCTCTCAGCGCCGCCGTTTTTTTATCTGTTCCGCTGGGTTCTGTAGATCGTTTTGGCTGTGGGCTGCCACTGCCTTTGTGGACGATCTCCACCAGCTTCTGGGCATCCTTGCGGATGTCATCCTCTGTCTCACCGGACAGCCGGCTTGCAAGCTCATATGGCAAGCCTGTTTCCAGGGCGATTCTCGTTTTTGCCGAGTCGGTCTCGTAGCCCCTGATCTTTGCTTCCAGCTCCGCCACGGTCTGATCATGCGCGGCCTGCTTCTCACCGGCAGCCTTGAGCTGTCCGGCGTAGTCAGCAAGCTGCTTCTCATAGTCGCCGACCTTGCTTTTCAGCTCGTCATAATCTCCGTACTTTTTGGCGGTGGCCTCCCGCTCCCGGGTCAGCCGTTCGCTGATGACCTTATTCAAATCCTCTTGTGTGGTAATGGGTACAAAATCCATTGTGCGTCCTTTCCCCGCTTTGACCCTGCGGTGTAGGTAATTTTTGGTATACTAAAAGGGCGGCCTTCAAAAAGGTCACCCTTAATAGCTAACTTTCTGTTTTACGGCTGCGCCCTTATCCTCAGACGCCGCCCAATACGCCAAAATAACGCTGTCCAGCAGCGATACGTCCACGCCTTCCTTTATGGAACGATAGCCGAAGCCGCCGTTACTGCCGATGGCCCTCTTTTCACAGTTGGAAACGGACTGCGTCAACGCCGGCTGGCCTTTATGGCATATGCTGCTGGAATACAGTCCCTGTTCAAAAGCCGTGTGAGCCACAATGATCTGTTTTACCGTTGGAAGCACCGGGGCCTTTAGCCCGGCGTCTTTCATCTCAGCGGCCAGCAGGTTCTGACCGTTGGCGCCGTCCACAACGACCTTCCGTATTCCCGGCGCGGCAGCTTGTAAGAATGATATGATCCAGCCGGCGCCCGCTCGCACAGGGCGACAATCGACAGCTTCCACAAAGATGCGGCCGTCTTTCGTCTTTATGGCCACGGACAGGCTCACATTCTGGCCGTCATGCCCGTACTTAATACCAACAAACATTTTGCCGGTCAGCTCCGGCAGCGTCTTTACCTGTAATTCCTCCCATTCAGCGCGGCTGATGGCGGATTTCTGGTTGTGCTGTATCCACAGGCCCAAGCGCTGGATGTTGAAATCCACCGGGTCGCCGCTCATCTCATCGGCGACAGAGCGCTCCGTGAAAACCGTTCCTAGGGATGGATTGGTCTCAAACCATGCGTCTCTGTCGTGGATGTCGGTCATCTTCGGGACACTCCACTCTTCCCAGGCGCTGTTTTCTGTGCCGCCGGCCAGAACAGCCTGGCGGAATTTCGTGAATACCGTCCCCGATGATACCGGCGTGGGAGGCGTACCGGTGAAAATCGTCTGAGGGTTCTGACTGTCGGTAACGACATATTTCAGGGCGCTTTCCTGGTCGTCCTGGTATTCCTGCGCCTCGTCTATGATCAGTAGGTCGAAGCCCTCGCCCAGACCACCCTTGCTCGTCCGGGTGCGAAATTCTATCTTGCCGCCGCAATCCAGCTCAATGTGTTCCTTGCCGAACGCCCGGTAAGAGGATACGATTTCCAGCCCCGCCTTCCCAAGCAGATCAAGGAGACGCTCCCAGGCGCTGTGCGTGGTGGTCGTCCGATGCGCGGTGTGCAGAATATGCTCACCGTTTACCAGGCCCCACATCTCCCGGATGGCCACGACCTCATTTTTTCCGTTGCGCCGTGGGACGGAGTAGCCGAATTTCGTATGAGTCCAAAGGCCATCTTCATTGACGGCCAAAAGGTCGTAAAGTAGGAGCGCCTGCCACTCCTGTGCTTCCCGGCCTGTGGTTTTATACAGCTCCACGGCCTCAGAGCCATGGGTTGATTCATAGGGCAGTGTGACGGCCTGCGTGGGGGTCTGGCGGCCTCGTCTTACCTCGGGCATGAGGAACCCCCTCTCTCAGATTTCTACATCATTCTATGCGTTCTCCTTTGGCCCAGGCTTCACGGGCTTGGTTTAAGCTCATTCGGTTCGCCCCGCCGGGCAAATCCGGCTTCCAGTTTTGGATAGGGTCATTCTCCCAGTTGCAAACCGTGCAAATATCATATTCGGTAACGTTGGTCTTGCCACAAACAGGGCATCTAATTTCTGTCGAGTTCATATTGCCAATATGCCTCCCTGCGCTCAGGTTTGAAGAAAGTTCTAATAGTTCCGTCTTCATTGATAACAACAAACTCGTTTGTTGAAAAACAGTATCGTGACGTGCTATTGTCTGACCGCAAAAGCTCGACGACGTCATCCGACAATGGAGCGTTCGCCAGATTGTTGGCCCGTTCCAGGTAGCCGGGTACGGAAATCGCACCAAACTCTTGAGAATGGCGTTCGTAATGCCTTTCCAATAACTGCTGCGATTGGAATGTCCTTTGTTGTGACGACTCCATCCCAACTGTTTTTCTTGTCTCTATTGTAGCAGTATCTTCACTACTTGTCACCGGCTTTTTCGTCCAGACGTTCTGTTTACTGCCATCGCCGGGGTCATATGTAACTGTACACCGACAATTCTTGTGGCGTCCAAAGAAGCCTTCCGGTTGTTTGCCATAGTCGTATGTCCCTGCTTTGCCTCTGCACCAGTCACAGCAGCCGCCTACCACCTTTCGGGTGACTTTAGGGCTAAGACCGGCCTGATACTGGAAATCAGCGTTTACTTGTACGAAGTCATCCGCGAAACTCTGAGTTATGTTAACAACCGTCTCCTCTATTACCGTCTGCGCTTCCTCGATGCTATTTTTGCTGACAGCAGCGTTCACGATGCCTTCAACCCGCTCAGTGTCCAGCTCCGCCGTTATGGGTTTTATGCCAATGCCGGCCGCTTCGTTGAGGGTCTGCTGCACCTGCGCAGCTACGTCCGTAACCATCTCATAGCTCTGCTGCAATGTGGGCGGAATAGTCCGCTCTGCGATGTTATAATACAGCGTACCATCCGGCAATGTTTCTGCGGTCAGGTTTATTCTCAGTGCAGAGGCAGCGTATTCTCCGATCAACAGAGCATATTCCTCTGTCTCTGCGTGCGTAGCCGTCCCCGCTGCGACCTTCTCCAGCAGCGCTGTTATATCCGCATCAGCCGCCACGAAATCGGCAAATGATTGCTGTATGGCCTCCAGCAGCTCAGGGACTATATCCGTTACGCCGTCCATGTGAATCGCCTCATGTCGCCGGTTTGATGCCGGTCAGGTCCTGCAAATTGATCGCCGTGAAATAATCCGGCACAGCCTGGTTGACCTTGATGGCGCCATCTCCGGATACTGGACAGCATGGCGGCATCCGGTTCGAAGACCGGCTCCCATATGGGCGTGGTCAGGTATATCTGGCGGCGCTTGTACGGGAAGTCATCCCGCAGACAGGCCGCCAGATAACCCACATTCAGAAAGCCGCTGCCGAAATCCCGCTGCGCCTTTTTCGCCGTCAGCCGGAGGTTCTCATGTGTGGCCTTGATAGCCTCAGCACTGGAGGGGTTTTCTGTGGCAAAGCCCAGATCGTCCAGCGTCAGCCCTGTTTCCCCTGCAAACAGTGACGCAAACATCCGCAGTTGCTCCACGTGGGGAGACATCGACTGCTGAGAGAACTGCCCCACCGTAGGGACGCCCCCGTCTTCGTCTCTTGTGAATGTCATCATGGCAGACATGGCGGCCCTCCACTTTTCTATGGGTTCCGCTTCCTGAGACAGGCCCGTAACATACTTCTGCGGGTAGCTGTAGAACTCTGCGGAAATTTCCGACCTCTTGATCGTCCGCAACGCTGAGCCAACCAGAGAAATGCAAGCTCTCGATATGCGGGAATGTCCAAAGGGCCTCGCAGCATCGGGCCGATATATGACCGGCACCAGCAGCGGATAGTCCACGTTATGCTCGTATACTTCCGGCTCTTTTTCTCCCTGGCGGTACACTTCCGTCCGGCGAGGCAGAAAATATGCCTCTACGGTGGGAATTTCTTTGTCATCCCGCTCCAATACGGCATAACCTTCTTCCAGCAAGCCCGTGATTTCGTCAATAACGCCGGTCGCATTGCCGCCATCGACCACCTGAAGCCGTGGAAACCCTATATCATCCGGGGAGATATATACAAAGCAGCAGGAGGAGATCAGCGCAGACAGTACGGCATTGTCGAAAAATATATCCGGATTATTCATCTGGAAGATTCCGGTCAGGTCAAAATTATCCTCTCTGAATTCGCGGAACAACAGTCGATCAGCAAGGCTGTCAACGGCCTTACCGCACCACCCAAGAACCGATTGCCAGTATTTCAGACTGGGCGGCGTGGATATATCAAAGTCCATGGCAGTATTTTTCTGTTCATAGAACTGGTAGCGCATAAGAACCCGCGCTCGCTTTGTTGCCAGCTTGCTGCGCAGGTATCCGATTCCCTTGTAATCCATATTCTAGCCCTTTCCGTGTGTTTTTTCGGGTACTGACCGTCGAAGTCCTTTCGAGGCCGCGGGGCGGGGGTATGCCCCCCCTGTTCCCGACAGTGTTTTTCATCCTCGATAGTTGCGCCAGTCCATTGACTGAGGCAGGTTTCGATTGCTTATGATTTTTTCTGGTTCATTGAGCGTTGTATTCAATTCGCCTCTCGCCAGCTTATCAGACTTCTGTCGGTTGCAAGTCCAGTGGGCCAGTTGCAGATTGTCGATGTCTGACGGGTGTCCGCCTCGGTTGATCGGGATGATATGATCGATGCAGGGCGAGAGGGGGTGGGGGTATTTCAGCGAGAAGTCCACCGGGCGGCCACAAATACCACAGGTGGTCTGGGTGGCATAAATGCGCTTCTTGTTTTTATCGAATGCTGTTCGATGCTCTCCCTGCTGATCTACACGCTTCTGTGTTCGGCCCATAGTCTTCTCCCCCCTCCGTCGTTTCATCCGGGCGTGACAAAGGGGCAGCCTATCAATAGACCGCCCCCTGCCGCGAGAAATAGGAGTGAAAAGAAGAAACTCGTGCGCTCATGCCCGCCTATAATATACCACCCGGAAAGGGTGAATTACCATGGCCTAATTTCACTCCCACCTCCTGCAATGCAGAGCGGTGCAGCTTGTATATCCAGCGAATATCATACGCCATCGCCTCGGCAATCTGTTCCCAGGTCTGACCGTCGATGTACCGGCAGCGCAGCAGCTCCCGGTGGCGGGCGTCCTCTACTGCGGAGATGGCAGTCTCGACCTCCCGCCGTAGGGCCAGCAGAGCCTCCACCTGGGCGGAAAGCTCCCGTGTCAGCTCATCCACGTGGGTCACGGCGGCCTCGATGCTCCGCCCGTTCCCACCGCCCGGCGGGGCCGTGCCATAGCTGGCCGTCAGGCGCTGCGACTGGGCCTTCCATCGGGCGATCTCCTGCTCCAGCCTGGCAGCCTGCCGTCCCGCCTCCCGGTAGCGCTGCAAATATGCCTTTGTCTCGTCGATGGTCAACCACACCGCCTCCCCTTACTCAGCCGCTTACTCAGAGCTTACTTAGCCGTTTCCTCCCGCTCCCGGCGGGTAATTTTCGATTTTCCGCAGCCGGGCGAAAATCACCCAGCCGTTCATCTCATCCGGCGGCTCCGCTTCCACCGCCATATCCGCCGAACCAGCCAGCGTATACCCCGGATACCGTTCTTCCCACCATGCCCTGGCCCAGATGTCGCCGCTCCTGGCGGCGTTTTCCATCTGCCGAACGCTGTACTTGTGGTCGTTTTTCACCCGCACGGGCTTTTCAAGATTCTGCGAACAGCTCCACCGCTTCCGCCCCGCCGGGTCTTTCGTGAGATACCGGGCCAGGGCCTCTATCCCGTTTTCCCCCGGCTGGAGGCTGTCGCAGTTGGCAAAACCGATTTTCCGAACGGCGTTTAAATATCCTGGCTCCTGTTCCGCTTTCCGCCAGTTGATCCGCTCCTTCGTCCAAAGAGCCTCCATCGCTTCCCGGCTGAGACCCCCATTGACGATGATGTGGTGGTGTACCCGAACAAGCCTACCCGAACCCCGTCCGGCTGCGCCTTCCGTCACGGCTATGTATTTCAGCGGCTCCAGCCCCAGCTTCTTCCGCCGCCTGTCTACCCGCCGGAGATAGTTTTTCATTTCCCGCTTCGCCTCCTCCAGATTCTCCGGCAGATTTTCCGGCGAATAGGTCAGGGAGACGTGATAGTCCTTCGCCCCGAAATTGCTGTTGCAAAGCTGGACGAAATACCGTCTGGCCTTTTTGTCGTTCAGATTTTTCTGTTTTGGGGCGGACACTCGCTCCCGCCTCCTGCGTGGCGCTCGCGCCGCCTCCTGTGCTGACTGGCTGTAGCGGAACAGATCCACCGTCATGTATCCCGTTCCGCAATACGTCCTCGCCTCCCGGCAGAATATCTTCTCCTTTGGCATGGCACTTTTCTCTCCCGTTTGGTTTGAAAGTTAATACCCATTACAAGCCCGAAAGCGCCGCTGCGCTTTCGCTCAAAAATCTCGATTCCGCCGCCGCGCCCGAACGGCGCGGCGGCCCCTCAAAAAATCATGTAAAGAAAAATACAGGTTTCCCGATATACCGGCAGTAGCTCATTTCAAGGCTTGCCCCCGGACTGTCCCGCCAGTCTTGCAGGAAAACGGCTCCGTCCGCCGTTTCCAGCATGGCAAAACAGATTTTCATGTAATCCTCCGATTTCATCCCTCACGGCAGCACCGCCGGATTCAGGGCCAGATTTCCGCCCTCCACGACCTCCCGCTCCGCCGCCGCGAATTTCTCGCGGCAGTTTTCATCCCCCGTGATCTTCCCCGCTATATATAGCTTCATTGCTTTACCCTACTCCCAATAAATCGAACATCGTATGTATTCATCCGTTAACGCTTCGTCCTTCCCATTCGTCCCATTCCTCCACCGCCTTTATCGCGGCGTCCAGGTTCTCCTCCGTGATCCGTGTGTCCTTCGGCACCACCCACGTCAGCCGGTCTCCTTTCCAGTGGCTCACTTCTATCCATTTCCCGCCCCGGTAGGCAAAAGAAAACGTCCCGGCTGAACGCTGATTCCTCTTCGCCACCGCCGTGGCCAGCCGTCCGATCCCGTCCGCCATATTCGGAAAATCCGCCCGCACCGGCATTGTCCACCCCGGCTCCTCCTCCAGCTCTTCTTCCTCAACAACCAAGGGAAAACGCATATGTTTAAACTCTTCCGGCGAAACAGGAGGCGCGGCCTCCATCGCCGCCGCAAGGGCGGAACAGGCCGCCGCCAGGTCTTCCAGCTTGCCCCCGTCCTGTCCAAAGTCCATTTTATTCGTTTCCATCGTCCCGCTCCTCCCGGAAAACCTCATGCGTTCCGTCCCGCATGGCCTGTTCCTCGTCGCTCATCTCATAGCCAATGGACTGAAGGAAATCATATGCCCGGTCAAGCCGCTCGTTTCCCGCGTGTTTATATTCCCATATTAATTTTTCGCCGTTCCATTCGCTGTTGTAATATCCTCTGATTCGCGGCTCCATGATCGCATAGGCGCAGGCAAGCAATGTCCATTCCGGCTGCCCCGCGTGTTCCTCCACGGCCCGCCGGAAGACTTCTTCCTTGTCCGCGTTCTCTCTCGCATCGATTTCCAGGAGTATTCTCAGGACATCGCTGTCCATTCTGTATTGCCAGTCCGAACCGCTCATCCATATGGCCTCCGCCGCCAGGCGGCAGATTTCCGGCATATGGCTCTTTACCGCCCCAAAATCCAAAAGGAACTGAACGCGCTGAAAATAATGCCGCTGTGTGATTGCCTTCAGCTCATATTCCCTGCGCTTTTCCGCCTCTTTCCGGGCCGTGTTCTCCCGCTCCTCCTCCGTTTCCTCCCACTCCGTCTTTTCCCGGTATATATCCACCTGCGACTGTCCGATCCAGTAATAATACTGCACCGTGTCCGCGTCCTCTGGCCGCTCCGTCTCGCAGCCCCTGTCCCGGCTCCAGTACCCGTAATTTCTCACATAGTCGTATTGGCTCCTGTCAAATCCCTCTGGAAGCTTCGTAGCCCATTGGCTCACCTCCGCCTCCCGCTCTGCCAGGAATTGCCTTGTTTTCTCCGTGTCTATGGCGCGGGCCAGGGCGTTTCGGAAGTTGTTCGTCCCGATGGTGTCCAGCACTTTGTTTTTCAGTTCAGGGTCGCTGATTTTGTCCAGCTCCATGTAATCCGCCAGCGTGGCGCCCCGGCTCTCCGCCGCTTTGAATTTCTCCCTGTCCAGCTCCAGCAGCTTCACCCGCCGCCGGACGGTCGTCTGAGAAAATCCCGTTTCCTCCGCCACCTGATCCACCGTGGCCCCCAGATCCAGCATCATCTGGAACCCCTGGGCCTGTTCATACACGGTCAGGTCAGACCGCTGCATATTCTCCGACAGCATGGCGGCCACCTGCTCCCGTTCTGTCATTTCCGCCACCACGCATGGCACTTCCGTCAGCCCCGCCTTTCGCGCCGCCGCCAGCCGCCTGTGGCCGATAATGACCGTGTAATTCCCGTTCCACTCCCCGGTGATCTCCCCATATCGCTTCACCACGGTCAGATTCTGTAAAATACCGTTTTGCCGGATACTCTCCGTCAGCTCCGATATATCCCCCAGGTCTTTCCGGGGATTGTCCTTGTGGGGCATGATTTCCAGCACGTCTATGTATTCAAGCTTTTCCATGTTCTTATCTCCTTTTTGATTTCCGCCCGGCTTTATGCACAGCCCAAAGCTCTGCACACCGTCTCCGCGATCCACGCGGCCATTCCCAGCATGGCGAAAAACGCCGCTCCGTCAATAATGCGTCTCATTGTTCTGTTTCCTCCTGTCTTTTTCCATTCATTCTGTAAGGGCAGGGAATCGGCGCGTGTCCCCGTCCGTCCGGGCCGTTTTTCAGCCGGATATTTCCCGTGTCCCAGGCGTAATTACAGCATTTTAGCGCGAGGCCGTGGCCGGATCCCAAATTGCCCCAGAAAGCGCACCCCTCGCACGGGCTTTTGGTCGGCGGCGGCTTCGGGCGTTCCCGCTTTTGCCCTTTGGGGATCGTCAAAGCCTCCTGCACGCTCCAGCCGTCTCCCAGTCTTTGGCTTATGGCGTTGCTCGGTATGCCTGTGATACGGCCCCAGTCCGCAATGGTGTGTTCCTCGCCCCGAAAGGCCAGCTTCCGCCTGCCTCCCGGCGACGCTTTAGCCATCCTGCGCCGCCTCTCTGTCCCACGCTTCCAGATCCACCCCCAGCTCCTTCAGCTTCTGGCTCGCCACATATGGCAGGTCGTCGTCTGACACTTCATAATGCTCCTTCAGCGCCCGCCACTGGCCGTCGTAGCAGTCATAGAACTGCCGCAGCCGCTTGGCCCCGAAGCCGAACGCCTCGTGCAGCGCCCACAGAATGACGGCGGTCTCGTCCTGCACAAACCGCCCGTGCGCCAGCGCAAGCTGCGCGTTGATCTCCCTGTTCATCGCTTTTTTGGAGACGGTCTTTCCCAGCTCCGCCCGAACGATGGTCTTCTGCTCCTGCCGGGCCGTCCGGCCCCGATTGCCTTTACCCATCTTCTTCCTCCCTGATTTCATATGTCTCGCCCGGCCTCGCGATCGCCTGCAGCTCCACCTGAAGCTCCCGCGCAAACTCCGGGTTTTTTGTGGTCGCCACCCGGATAACGTCCTCCGTGCCGTTCTCATGCGCCTTGACGTGCAGAATGTTGTATGTCATAGGCACTCCTCCAGACACTCCTCCGGCGGCTCCGGCAGCGGCATCCAGTATGTAACCTCCGCCCCGTCCCATGTCGGCCACTCCTGAAGGATCCAGCCCTCGCCTTCGGCGTATTCTGCCAGACAATACGCATTTTCAAGTATGATATTTTTCTCCGGCTTGCCTGATACCACAGCCAGAACCATCTCTACATCCGTCCCCGGCAGTCTGTCCGCCGTGCTTATCCAATCAGACATCGTGATTTGCCTCTCTGTTCCCCGGCTGTAACACCGACCGCAGCAGGGAGTTTTCCCGCTCCAGCTCCTGTACTCGTTTCTTCAGTTGGGCCTTAACCCCGCGATAGCTGACCCAGTCCTCTATTATTTTTACAATCCGGGAAGGACTGTCATAATCCGGCGCATACAGCCAGAAGCTAGTATCTTTTGGATCTATGCCAACTGCTGCGGCGATAATGTCTATCACTTCCCGCGCCGCTTCTGCCCGCCGGAAAAACAGGTCGCTCGTCTTGTCCTTCAGCCGGCACAGCATTGCAAGCGACTCTTTGCTGAATGTGTCGTACCGATAAGGGTCTTTCCTCTGGGCCGCTATACCCTCATACCGTTCGAGCAGTGCGGCCTCTTCCTCGCTGACGCGATATTTGTCCTGTTCGCTCATGCGTAACCCTCCATTGCCTCCAATACTGCCCTTGTGTAGCTTGTCCCTGTCACGCCCAGCTCCCACGCTTCGGACGCAGCGCTCAAGCCCATGTTGTAGACCATTAGGGCCTTGTCCGTCTCCCCGTCCGCTAGCTGCATGGCCTGATACAGGATGTAACATCCGCTTCGCAGATTTTGGGACGGCTCCAAAAAGTCCACGATTCCCAGCTCTTCGGCCAGCCACTCAAAGTTGGAGCTATTGATCTGCATCAGCCCGTAGTCATCCGTTGCTGATATGGCATCCGCGTCAAACCCACTCTCCACCTCTATCACGGCCAGCACCAGCGCCACCGGGAGATCGTATTCTTCGCACAAGGCGAACAGCTCATCCTGTATGTAGTCATCCAGAGGAACATCGTAATAAGTAGTTACCGCCACCGCGTCCGTGGCCCCTGCGTCCACGCTGGCGTACAGAATCATCGGCTCGTAAGTTGCTGCGGACGCCGTTGAATCCTCCGGCGCCCACTCCCGCTCCGGTCGGTTTATTGCCGCCGCCAGTACGGCGATCACCACCAGCTCCAGGGCTATCACGCCGATATACCGCCGGATCCGCGAGCCGTGTTCCGTCCTCCACCAGTCCATCACGTCACCCGCGAGAGGATCACCAGCGCCGCCGCGCCGATGGCCGCCAGCAGAACGAGCAGCCACTTTATGTGGTTCACGCCCCGGTCGATCCGCTCCAACGCCAGCAGCGTCACCACGCCCTCCGCCGTCATCTTGAACGGCCCGCTTTCCAGTGCGTCGTCCGCCGCCGCTTGCAGCTTTTCCGCCAGGTCATCTTCGTTGTCAGGGTTCTCTTTTTTCCATTCCATTGTTCCGATTCCTCCTGTCTTTTTGAAATATTTCCGGCTGAAATATCAGATCCATCTTCAGGCTGTGCAGATACGTCCGTCCCTGCTCCGTCCTGTTCATCTCGTCCCGGAGTTGGCACAGCCGGGTAATAAGCTCTCCGTATGTCATGCCGTCTCCTCCGGGTTCATCTCGTCCAGCCGAGATCTGATTAGATCCGCCGCAGACTTTATAATGTCCTCCACGACCGCCCGCTCCTCATCGCTGAACTCGCTGGCAAGCACGTCCATACGCCACCCCGGCCATGGTGTAATCTCGTCTTCGGTTTTAAACTCTCCCCAGCTCACGCCGATGGTTTTGTTGTGTTTCACGCTGACACCTCCTTGTCATCCCTTCGTAGATTTTCGGTTATACTGGGGCAAAGGCTAACTGACCGTTTGCCCCTTTCGTAAACCGCCTCTGTGCATCGTTTAAGCGTCGTTACCCCCCTTTCCTCAGTTCGTAGACCTTGCCCGGCCCGGCGCTCCCGCTCTGGATGTCCATCTGATCTTCTATCCACCGTTCCAGGCCGGAAACGGGAATCAGCCGCCGCCCGCCGATCGACATGGTGGGAAACGCCTCCGCGTGGATCAGCTCATACAGCTTCGACCGCGAAATCCCCAAAGCCTCCGCCGCTTCGTTCACGCCAAGTAATAGCTTCATCCTCTCACGCTCCTTTCTCCAATGTTGTCCACATTGTGGACAACTGGCTAAAAAAATCCGTACAAATTCATCAGGCGAATCAATGTTCAGCACTCGTGTCATGTCCTGAATATCCTGGATGTCCGGGTCTTGCAGACCATTTACAATCCTGCTCGCCTTCTGCCTATTCCAACCTATATCACTGGCAAACGCCCCGATTGTTTTGTACTTGGACAGTACAATCCCTCGAAAATTTGTTTCCTGCATATTGCTCACCTCCTTTGTCCACATTGTGGACATCTGTATAATACCACCGTCACTATGTGTTGTCAACCGTTTTTTTACTTGGTGTTAGTCAGCAAAAGGGTCGTTCGATCAGATCAACAGTAAGCCAGCCTGC
>JAJQCH010000151.1 GCA_021202795.1 Oscillospiraceae bacterium | reverse complement strand
ATCACTATGGATTTTCTTTTTCAAGTGTCCATCTTCATTATGCAATCAACCGTTTATATTTTTCTTATAGGTCGTAAGGGATATTTTTCCGTAGTGATAAGCCCTTGCAAGCCTATAGGGAGGCGCGGCCTCCGGCATCGGCTCGTTTCGCATACTTTCGACCAGTATTATACCACCATCTGTTAATATGTCAAATCTAAAAATCGCGGATAAAACAGGATGATACAATCCCTTGTGATAGGGCGGATCCAGCAAAATAACGTCAAATTTTCCGCAGCCAGCCAGATAATCCAGGGCGTCCCGCTGTATGACTGTCCCCTGCATATGGCAGATTTCCAGGTTCTTCCGAACCAGCGTCAGGGACGCGGGACTGCTGTCCACAAAAACACATTCCGCCGCGCCTCGGCTCAGCGCCTCAATGCCAAGCTGGCCCGTTCCGGCAAACAGATCCAGCACCCGCCGGCCAGCCAAATCAAACTGCAAAATGCTGAAGGCCGCCTCCTTCACCATATCTGTGGTGGGGCGAACGGACATATCCTTCGGCTCCATCAGCCGACGGCCCCGTGCTTCGCCTGCGATCACTCTCATTGCTTTTCCTCCTGATGGAAATGGGCGTAAACCGTCCGCGCGGCAGCGCGGGGAACGGCCTGGGACAGTTCCTCCTCCGTGGCCTGAGATATGGCCTTGACGCTTTTGAACCGCTTGAGCAGCGCAGCCCGGCGCTTCGGCCCTATGCCGGGTATCTCGTCAAGCTGAGAGCCGATGGTCTTTTTTCGCAGAGTGCGGTGGTATTCGATGGCAAAGCGGTGGGTCTCCTCCTGAATATTTCCCACCAGAGCAAACACGGCGGGACTTCCCGCAAGCCCAATTTCCCGGCCATCCGGCGTTGTCAGCGCCCGCGTGCGGTGGCGGGCGTCCTTCACCATGCCGAACACCGGCACCCCAGTGATTCCATGCTCCGCCATGGCGTCGCAGGCGGCGCCCACCTGTCCCACGCCTCCGTCTATCAGCAGCAGATCCGGCAGAGGCATGAATTTTTCGTCGCCCTCCGCATAATGGGCCATGCGGCGACCGACAGCCTCATGCATACTGGCAAAATCGTCCTGGGTCTGCACCTCCTTCATGCGGAAGCGGCGGTATTTGCTCTTGGCCGGGCGGCCTTCCTCAAAAACCACCATGGAGGCAACAATGCCGAAGTCGCCGGTGTTGGAAATATCAAAGGACTCGATGCGTCGTATCTCCCCCTCCAGGCCCAGCAGCTTTTGCAGCCATTGCAGGGTTTTGCTGCGGCGCTCCGCTTCACTCTCAGCCCGAAGGCCCTCGTCCTGAGCGTTTCGCTCCGCCGCCTGCACAAGCTCCCGCTTCACGCCCCGTTTGGGAACGGCAAGCTCTACCCGATGTCCGGCCATCTGACTCAAAAGCTGACTCAGCGGCTCCTCGTCCTCCAGCTCCATCGGCAGAAGTACAGTCCGGGGCCATGCGCCTCGGCGGGTATAATACTGCCGGACGAGGGCGGACACCGCCGCCGCATCCTCCTCTAAAGGCTCCGGCATCAGCTCTGTGTCCTTGCCTGCCAAATCACCGTCCGCATAATGCAAAACCACAAAAGCTGTCTTCGCTCCCCGTCGAAAGCCAATGGCATCCGTATCGGCGCAGGCAGCGTTTATCACCGTTTGCTGGTTTGAAAGCTCCTTCACCGCCAGCATACGATCCCGCAGCTCTGCGGCCCGCTCAAAGCGCAGCTCCTCCGAGGCTCGGAGCATTTGGGCTTCCAGTTCCCGCGTCAGCGCCCCGGCGCCCCCGGTCAGAATCTGAACCGCCTGCTCTATCCGCTCCCGGTACTGCTCCCGACCCGGCTCGCCCCGGCACCAGCCCTCGCAGGTTCCCATATGCCAGTTCAAACAGGGCCGCTCCTTGCCGATGTCGCGGGGAAAGCGACGGGTACAGCCGGGCAACCGCAGCGCCTTGGCCAGTGCGTCCAATATCCCCTTGCTGACACTCCGGCCTCCATAAGGGCCAAAATATTGCGCACCGTCCGGCTGGACGCGGTTGACAATGGTAAAGACCGGGTATTCCTGGCTCCAGTCCAGACGCAGGAAGGGATAGGTCTTGTCGTCCCGCAGGAGAATATTATAATGTGGCTGATGCCGCTTTATCAGGCTGTTTTCCAGCACCAGCGCCTCAAACTCCGAGCCGGCCACAATCACAGAAAAATCGTCCACATGACTGACCATGGCCGCTACCTTGGGCAGATGCTCCCCCCGAAAATAGCTTGTTACCCGGTTTTTCAGCGCTTTGGCCTTGCCCACATAAATGACCTGGCCGGAGGCGTCCATCATAATATACACCCCCGGCTGAAGAGGCAGCTTATTTGCTTTTTCCCGCAACTGGGCAATTTTGTCCATACGATCCCTCAGGCACAAATAAGTCTCGAACGCAAGCAAAGGGTGTGCCGGAACACACCCTTTTGACTTGTTTTTCTCCGGCACAGAAGCCTCATGCCGGGAACCGTGAATTACTCTACAAATTCCCTGTCTATCAGATCCGTCAGGGTATCGACAGCCTCTGCTTCATCAACGCCGTCAGCGATGATGTTGATAGCAGTCCCCTTGACGATACCAAGAGACAGAACGCCCAGCAGGCTCTTCGCGTTCACACGGCGATCGTCCTTCTCCACCCAGATGGTACTTTTAAATTCGTTGGCCTTTTGGATAAAGGAGGTCGCAGGCCGTGCGTACAGCCCCACCTGGTTGTTAATAGTCACTTCACGATTGATCATTATGGAACCCCCATTCCGATATTACAAACATTTATTACATATACTCTATCAAAATTCTTCACAGTTCGCAAACCTTTTTTGACGTTTTGGAGGATTGCACAGTTGTTGCGGGTTTGCAGTTCCCGTTTTATTTCAGTTCCACAACAGTTACGCCTGTCTCACCCTCTCCATAGCGGCCCAGTCGGAAGCTCTTGACCAGCTTATTCCGCCGGAGGAGCTGCTGCACCGCAGCCCGCAGGGCGCCGGTTCCCTTGCCGTGAATAATGGTAACGGTCTCCAGCCGGGCGGCGCTGGCGGAATCCAGATACCGCTCCACTACCAGCTCTGCCTCGTCCGCCATCATGCCCCGGATGTCCAGCTCTGAGGCCACGGCGGCCCGGCGGAGGGTCTGCCCGCCCCCGGAGGACACCGCCTGCTTTTTCTTCGGCGCATTCTCCACCAGGCGCACCTCCTGAGGAGAGGCCGTGACTTTCATAATCCCCGCCTGAAGATACAGGGTACCGTTGTCGTTGACTTTAATCACATCCGCCTTTAATCCTGCGGACAGCAGCTCTACCGTGTCCCCTGCCTTAATGGGTCGGCTGGGCGCGGCGGGAGTTGGTGCCTCCTGGGGCCGGCGAAGGCGGCCCTCCGCCTCGTTCAGCTTCCGGCGCATATCCGCCCGCGCCTCGTTTATCTTCTGGTGATCCGCCACCTCATTGGCCATGGCCCGTTCCCGGTCTATCTCCCGGTACGCCTCGTCTGCGGCGGTGCGGGCCTCCTGCAAAATACGCTCTGCCTCCCGGCGGGCCTTCATCTCCGCCTTTTCCAGGCGAACCTCCAGCTCCCGGCGAAGGGCGTCCGCCTTCTTCGCATCCTCCTCCGCCTGGCGGCGGGCTTTCTCCCGTTCCTCCGTCTGGCGTTCCATGGCCTGACGCTGCTCCTCCAGGCGCTGAATGGTGCGTTCGAAATCAGCCGATTCCGCGCTCAGCCGCTGCTTCGCGTCCTCGATGATGGTGTCCGGCAGGCCCAGACGGCTGCTAATGGCAAAGGCGTTGGATTTTCCGGGAATCCCCACCAGAAGCCGATAGGTGGGCCGCAGGGTCTGCACATCGAACTCACAGGAGGCGTTCATCACCCCCGCTGTGTTGGTGGCATAGACCTTCAGCTCCGCATAGTGGGTCGTAGCGGCCACCAGCGCCCCGGTCTGGCGCACATATTCCAGAATGGCCACAGCCAGGGCCGCTCCCTCCGTAGGGTCGGTTCCGGCTCCCACCTCATCCAGAAGCACCAGCGTGCCTGGGCCGCAGGCCTCCAGGATGGACACGATCGTCACCATATGGCTGGAAAAGGTGGAGAGGGACTGCTCGATGGACTGCTCATCCCCGATGTCCGCCAGAATATTCTGCACCACCGGCACGGCGCTGCCGTCTCCTGCCGGGATATGCAGTCCGCACCCGGCCATGGCGCAGAACAGGCCCAGGGTTTTCAGCGTCACCGTTTTGCCGCCGGTGTTAGGGCCGGTAATGACCATGGCGTCATATTCCTTCCCCCCCAGAGACACGTCGATAGGCACGGCCTGTCCCTTTGGCAGGAGAGGATGGCGGGCCTTCTTGAGAATAATTTCGTTTTCCGTCAGGATCGGTTCCCCGCAGTTGAGCTGATAGCTCAGCTCCGCCTTGGCAAAAATCAGGTCAAGCTCTGTGAGAACGGTATAATCCAGATCAATGCTTCCCCTGGCGGCGGCGCAGTCCGCGCTCAGCTCCATCAGGATGCGCTCGATCTCCGCCTTCTCCTTGGCGGCCAGCTCCCGCAGCTCGTTGTTGGCCTTCACCACGCCCATTGGTTCCACAAAAAGAGTGGCCCCGCTGGAGCTGACGTCATGGACAAGGCCGGGCAGGTCGCCCTTTTTTTCCGCCCGCACGGGGACGACATAGCGCCCGTTCCGCTGGGTGATGATGGCCTCCTGCAAGACCTTGGAATAGGAGGGCGAGGAGATGATGCGCTGCAAATTGTCCCGCACGCGGGCGGAGGCCGCCCGCATTTTCCGGCGGATGTCCCCCAGCTCCTGGCTGGCCCCATCGGCTATCTCCTCCTCCCCGGTGATGGATTGGGTTATCCTGTCCTCCAAAAAGCGGTTGGGGGCGATGGCGAAAAACAGACGCTTGAGACACCCGCACTCCCCCCGGCCAGAGGCGTAGGAGGCGGCGGCTCTGGCGCAGAACAGCACCCCCGCGATGTCCAGCAGCTCGCGGGTGTTCAGCATACCCCCCATATCCGCACGGGCCAGGGCGGGCCGCACGTCCTTCAGCCCGGGGAAGGAGGGACTGCCCTTCGTCTCCATCATGGTCTTGGCGTCCGTGGTCTCCGCCAGGCGTTCCTTGACCTGGCGCATATCACCTGAGGGCCGCAGGCGGCGGGCCATCTCCTTTGCTCCCTCCGATGCGGCCTTGGATGCGAGAAGCTCCAGCACTGCGGGAAGCTCAATGGTCTGCAATGATTTTTCGTATAAATCCATAGCTATCTCACACTTTTCCAGTAATCTAATGCGTTAAATTCCCTGTCGAGCTGGCAACGGACAAGCTGCTCGCAGGCGCGACACAGGCGTTTTTCCGATTCCTCCGGGATAGCGAAGGAAAACTCCTTCCTGGCCTCCGCCCCCACGATATGCCGCATGGCGGCCAGGGCCGCTTCATCCAGCGGCACCGCTCCTCCGGAAACAGCGCTGCCGCAGGCCCGGCAATGCGCCATACCCGCCTGAGGTGAAAACACCGGCTCGTCCATATCCACCCGCCCGCATACGCCGCAGGCGGATACCTCCGGCTGGAACCCCTCCAGGCACATGAGCCGCAGCTCCAGCACCGCCTTGACGTGCTCCGGCCCGTACATTCCCCGGCTCAGAGCATAAAGGCTGTTCAGCGCCAGGGACAGCACCGGCCCCGCCGGAATCTCCTCCTGGCACACGGTATCCAAAAGCTGGGCGAAATAGGCTCCCAGGGCAAGCTGGGCTATATCCTCCCGCAAGCCCAAAAACTGGTCGATGGTGACGCCCTCGTTTGCCGACCAGCGCCCCCTGTTTCCGAACAAAGTGAACTCCGAATAGCACAAAATCTGACTGGCCGCACCCAGGCGGCTGCCCTTGCGCAGCGCGCCCCTGGCCTTCACCGTCATCTTTCCATGCTCCGCCGTCAGGAGCGTGAGGATAAGGTCGGCCTCCTTATATTTGGCCTGGCGCAGCACCAGGCCCTTAATCGTCTCAAACATATGTACCGCCTCGGCCTCAGCGGGGCAATGTGCGCCGGTATAGCATCCAGCACACAGGATCCCCTGTATCCAGAAAAAGCTGCCATAATAGCTCGGCTTTCAAAACGAATCACCCCGCTGTGTTAGTTTGCCACAGTGGGTCTGATTTGATTACTCGTCCGTAAATCCAAAATTATGCAGGAGCGCATCGCTGTCCCGCCAGTTTTCCTTCACCTTCACCCAGGTCTGCAAAAACACCTTTGTACCCATGAAGGCCTCGATGTCCTGTCGGGCTGCAGTTCCGATTTTCTTGAGCATGGCCCCCTGCTTGCCTATGATGATGCCCTTATGAGATTTTTTCTCACAGTATATGGTCACGTCCATGTCGATGATGCCGTCGTCCCGCTCAGAAAACTTCGTCACCACCACCGCCGTGCCGTGGGGTATCTCGTCGTCCAGGGCCAGCAGCAGTTTTTCCCGCACGATCTCCGCGCAAATCTGCTTTTCCGGCTGGTCGGAGATAATGTCGTCCGGGAACAGGGGCGGCCCCTCCAGGGCATATTTTTCCAGCTCCTGCAAAAGCTCGTCCACGCCCTCCCCGGTTTTGGCGCTGATGGGGACGATGGCGTCAAAATCAAACGCCTGACTGTACAGGCTGATGACCGGCAGGAGATTTTTCTTGTCCTGCACCGTGTCCGCCTTGTTGACGGCCAGCACCACCGGCGCGCCTGTCTCCTTCAGACGTTCCAAAAGGCCCCGCTCCTGGGGGCCGATGGAGGCCACCGGCTCCACCAGCATAGCCACCGCATCCACATCCGCCACGCTCTGACGAACCACATTGTCCATATAGGTTCCCAGCTTTGTCCGGGCCTTGTGGAAGCCCGGCGTGTCCGCAAAGACGAACTGGGTATCCCCCCGGCTGGCGACGGCCAGGATGCGGGTGCGGGTGGTCTGGGGCTTGGGGGAGACGATGGCGATTTTCTCTCCCACAAGGGTGTTGGTCAGGGTGGACTTGCCCACATTGGGCCGTCCGGCAATGGTTATCATGGCAGTTTTTGTGGTCATAGTGTTCTCCTGTTTCAGTTTTCTGTCTGTATGCCCTTTGGTTCCAGGCGGGCCATAATCAGCTTTTCCCGGCCCCGCATTTCCTTTTTCATCGGCCCCTCGTCCACATGGTCATAGCCCAGCAGGTGCAGGACGCTGTGGACGGTGAGATAGCTTATCTCATGGGCAGCCCCGTGGCCGAATTCCGCCCCCTGGGCCTCTGCCTGGGGAATGTTCAGCACCATATCTCCCAGAAGCAGGCGGCCTGTTTTCATATCCGTGTCCCCCATGGGGAAGGACAGCACGTCCGTGGGCCTGTCCACCTGGCGAAATTCCGCGTTAATCCTCTGGATGCCCGCCCCATCCGTCAGCAGAACGGACAGCTCGCAGGGCTGGGCGACGCCCTCCGCCTCCAGCACAGCGGCGGCGGCTTTTTTGATGCGCCGCCGCAGGGCCAGGGGACATTTCTGGCCGTTTTCGCACCGCAGGCGCAGCTTTAATTTTTTCCTCATGTGTGCCTCTGCTCCTCCCGATGGATGGGCTGGGGCTTATATTTCTTCACCGGGGGCGCGGGGGGCATGGATTTTTCATGCTTTTCATAGGCTGCGATAATGCGCTGCACGATGACGTGACGCACCACGTCCGCCCCGGAGAGGCGGCAGATGGCGATGTCCTCCACGCCGTCCAGCACCTTCATGGCCTCCTTCAGGCCGGAGATTTTGTCCGCCGGCAGGTCGATTTGGGTCACATCCCCGGTAATCACCGCCGTGGAGCCGAACCCCAGGCGGGTCAGGAACATCTTCATCTGCTCCCGACTGGTGTTCTGGGCCTCGTCCAGGATGATGAAGCTGTCGTCCAGCGTCCGACCGCGCATATAGGCCAGGGGCGCCACCTCGATGTCTCCCCGCTCCATGTATTTGTTAAAGGTCTCCGCCCCCAGCATTTCAAAGAGCGCATCGTACAGGGGACGCAGATAGGGGTCTACCTTGCTTTGCAGGTCTCCCGGCAGAAAGCCCAGCCGCTCTCCGGCCTCCACCGCCGGGCGGGTCAGGACGATGCGGTTCACCTTCTTCTCCCGGAAGGCGGCCACAGCGCAGGCCACGGCGAGATAGGTCTTGCCCGTGCCGGCGGGGCCGATGCCCAGGGTGACGGTGTTTTTCTTGATGGCGTCCACATAGTTCGTCTGGCCGATGGTCTTTGGCTTCACGGGCCGTCCCTTGGCGGTGACGCACACCACCCCTCTTGCCAGATCGCCGATGCGGCTCTCCTGGCCGGACTGCACCAGCTTGATAATATAGCGCACATTCTGCGCGTCGATAACCTCCCCCCGACCGGCCAGGGACAGCAGCCCCTCAATGGCTTTTTCCGCATACATGACGCTTTCCGCCTCGCCGCTGATTTTGAGCTGGTCATCCCGGTTGGCGATGGTAACGGACAGCTCCGTTTCGATGATACGCAGATTCTGGTCAAAGGAGCCAAAAACGCTGATGACGTTTTCCATCCTGTCTATTTGCATGGTTTTCTCTATCATGGCTCTGCTTCCTCGGTGACAACTATTTTTTTCTGTATCTCCAAAATTTCCTCCGCCGTCATGGGGACGGCCTGGGCGATCTGCTCCTGGCACTCGGCAAACAGGGTAACATACAGCACCCCGTCTCCGTTGGACGCGGTAAACCGGGCAGACAGGATCTCTCCCTCCTGGCCTATTGTCTCCGCCAGCGCCGCAAGCAACATGGCTTCCATCTCCTCCCGCAACTCCAGGGCCTCCACGCTCTGGGTGACATAGGGAGTATAGACGGCTCTCTCCACCGTCAGCGGCAGGGTGAACAGGCCCCCCACAGAGAGGGAATATTCTTCTATGATTTTATCACAATCTGCGGGACAAATACTACTGCCTTTGTAAAAATTTATGCGTGTTTTTCCCAAAACCAGCGCCCATTGCACGGTTTTGTCCTCCAGGGAGGTCTTCTCCTCCACGTTCACAGGCGCTTCGACAGTCATTTCATACCAGGTACGGGCTGTAACGGAACCGATGGCCCGCGTAAGGCCCTGAATGGTTCCATAGCGCCCCGTGGCGTATCCGGCCACCAGCACCTCTCCGGCCAGAACCGTCCGGTTCTCCTCCGTCAGCGCCGTACCCCGCAGAGCCAGCACCTCCGTCACGAGGCCCGTCTTGGCGGCCACCAGGTTCACATACTCACCTTCGTCCACCGGCTCTATATATGTCCGCTTCTCCCGAATAATCACCTCTGCATGACTGCCCCGGATGGTAACGGTCATCCAGCGGATGCCCGGCAGCTTTAATATCATGCTGTTGCGTACCTGATCCTGAGACATGGCGGGCCAGAAGCTTCCGATATCCACCCCACACTCCGCCAGCGCCTGCCGGATAACGCCCTCCGGGATGGTCTCATTGCCGCTGATCTGAATATCCCACACAAAGGCTCCGCTGACAAGCAACAGCCCCAGCATGATTGCAAGACACGCCAGCAAAACCACCCGCTGCCGCAGCTTTTTGAATACCGCCGGAAGGCCGTGACAGCTAATTATCCGCACCTCACAGCCGATGGACGCGCCCAGAGCCGGAGCCAGCTTTATCGCCCGCCAGGGTATCTCCACCGTCAGGGAAAAATCCCTAGGCGGCTCCGCCCCCCAAAAGGGGATGCCCCGCTCCGCCAGGGCGTACAGCAGCTTTTCCGGCTGCGCCCCGGAGGCTTCCGCCGTCGCCCAGCCTGTGATATACCGCGCATAATTCCTTTTCATTCCAGCTCCACCGCCCACAGCCGCCCGGAGACTATCATTTCATCCTTATCCATGGCCACCAGGCCCAGGTTCTCCCCCTTTATCAAAATGCGGCAGCCGCTCCCCGCCGCCGCGATTCGGTCGTCTGCATACTCCAAAAGGCCCTTGTGACCCTCGATCAGCACCCTCGTTCCGCCGGAAATCGTCACTCTTGGTGCCGCGGAGATGGACTCAGCGGGTATATCCAGCCGCCGGATTGCCCGCTGCAGCAGCTTTTCCGTCATAAAACATCACCCGAAACAAATCTATGCAGGTGCGGTTCAAAAAAGGACAGGACATTCATACACTGAAGCATGAAACGTTATTTTAAGCATTTGCCGGTATTGACCGTGCTGGCCCTGTTCGGGGCGCTGGTTCTGTTCAGTGGCGAAGCGGCGGAGGGCGCAAGGCAGGGACTTTCCGTATGCGCCGCCACGCTTATTCCCTCCCTTCTGCCCTTTTTCGTTTTGGCAAATCTCCTGGCCGCCATGGGGCTGCCGGAGCTTTTGGGACATATGGCCGGAGGGGTCATGGAGGGGCTGTTTCACATCTCCCCCGCCGGAGCGCAGGCGGTTTTCCTGGGGCTGTCCGGGGGCTATCCCCTGGGGGCCTCTGTAGTAGCAGAGCTGCGCCGCTCCGAACGGGTGACAAAAAGCGAGGGGGAACGGCTTCTAGCCTTCTGCAACAATTCCGGCCCCGCTTTCATTATCGGCGCGGCGGGCGGTATTTTTCAAAGCCCCAGAATCGGACTGCTGCTTTACGCTACTCACGTGCTTGCCGCCGTTACCGTGGGTCTCCTGTTCCGGGGCAATGAGGCTGAACCGCCCACACCCGCCGCACCCTCCCCGCTGGAACCACTCTCCTTTTCCGCCGCCTTCCCGGCGGCTGTAGCTAAGGCGGTAGGCTCCACTATGACCGTTTGCGGTTATGTGGTGCTGTTTTCCGCTCTTTTGAACCTGCTGACGCCCCTGGCCCTTCTGCCGCCGCTGCTGCGGGCAATCGCCACCGGGTTTCTGGAGCTGGGAAGCGGCGTGGCCGCCCTGGCGGGGCTGACGCCAACGCCTGACACGCTGGCTGTAACCGCCTTTATGCTGGGCTGGGGCGGAATCAGCGTCCACTGCCAGACGCTGGGTGTGCTGGACGGGACGGATATAAGCTGCGCCCGGCACCTTCTGGGCCGGGCGTTGTGCGGCCTGTTCGCCGCAGGGTATACGTTTTTATTGACGCATTTACTTTGACTCGTCCGCCGTATAGGGGAAGTCCAGGGTCACGCCGCCGTTTTCCACGTCGTAATCCGCTCCCAGAAGGGTTTGGAGGTCGCTCACACCTGTCAGGATAGCCTGATAGGTCTCCTCCGACACCGCATCGGAGGCGCCGGACTCATAGTCCTCTATGGCACTGTATGCGTCCAGAAGGCGATATTTATAGTCCGGGTCGGTATAGTCGCTGTAATCGTCCGTGTCCAGCATGAACAGGGGGTAATAGCTGACGCCGCTGACCCAGACCTCCCCGGTGTCCACATCCCGGCTTATTTCAATACGGGCCGTGGCGGAAAGATTCGTATAGTTGTCGTTAAAGCAGCTCATCAGATTAGACAGACTATAGCATATAACGCAGTTGGCGTTGCCGTCCTCCCGCGCCACGGTGTGTACCTCAATGGGCTGCGGGGCCTTTACGCCGCTTCCAATAATGATGTCCACCCCGTTTTCGCACAGGTAGTCCACCACCTCTGTCTGATTGTCGCGGGGAACAGTATAATACTGGGTATTATCCCACCAATACAGGAAACACACCACGATGTCCGCGCCGGCCTCCTTCACGGCAGCGATGTCCGCGTCGATCTGGTCATAATCCACCGTCTCCTGATCGGTCATGTAGTCCGTCGTCAAAAGGTTTATGCACCAGCTATTGTCCACCACGGAGACGCCTCCTGTTCCGTATGTATAGCTGAGGAAGGCCACCTGCACCTCTCCCACGCTGGCCACCAAAAGGCCGGTGCTGATCTCATTGTTGTAAGCGCCAACGACGCCCATGCCCGTGTCCTTTAAAATAGAAACCGTCTCGGAAAGGCCCTCCAGATCGTCGTCCAGGATGTGATCCGTGGCCGCATTTACCAGAGAGAAGCCCGCGCCAACGATGGCGTCCGCCATGGCCTCATTCATTCGATACCCCTCGTACTCCGTGCCGGAGGACAGGGTTCCGACCAGCGTGCAAGCCGCCAGATCCGCCCCCTCCAGGGAGGCGGTGACACCGGCCAGCTCTTCGGAATAGTCATAGGTCGTGGTGTCGCCGTCTGTTTCGGCGGCATCTGTGGTCAGGCCAGCCTGGCCCACAATATCCCCGGCAAAGGCCAGGGTGACAGTCTCCGTCGTGCGGACGGGGGTAGCCGTCGGCGCAGGCGTGGCCGTCGGCGCAGGCGTGGGCGTGACCGCCGCAGCGGCCTCCGCCGCGGCGATTTCCGCCATCTGCTCCGTGTTGGCCTGGTAATTGAAAAATATCAGCACAGCCAGGCCCACAGCCAGAAAGACCATTAGCACATAGAGAAGGCCCGTCACAAATCCGTTTCTACGCATATCTTACCTCAGCTCGCCGATGGCCCGCGCCAGATAATCCAGGCTGTCGGTCTCATAATCCCCCAGCTTTCCTTCACTGGCGGCGCGGCGCAGGGCAGGGTCATAGCGCATGGATGCAACCACCGGGATGGTCTCGCACGAGGCGGGAAGATTCATATCCTCCTGGGCAAAATTCTCCACGATGCCCATAACGGGTACGCGGAGCATATCCGCCAGATTTATAGCCCGCCGCAGGGAGCCGGAGGACAGCTCGCCCGGCTCGCCCACTGCCAGCGCATAGTCCAGAGGCATGGTGGTATAGTATTCCAAAGGGATGTCCCCCGCCCCGGAGGGCATATCGATCAGCAACACGTCCAGGTCTTCGGTCCAGTTTGTGTCCTTCAGCAGCCAGACAGCCAGCTTTGCCATGTCCTTGCCCGGCCACAGCACCGGCTCCATCGGATCCTCGGAAATCAGCCCCATGCTCACCACCCCGAAGCCCGCAGGCCCAGGTACGGGAGCCAGCTCCGGCATATCCCCCAGCACCGGCTCCTTCATGCCCAGAAGGGCGGGTACTTCAGGGCAGGCCACGTCCGCATCCAGCACGGCGGCGGACAGTCCCTGCTTTAAAAGGGCCTTCGCCAGCAGAACGGACACCACGCTTTTGCCCGTGCCGCCCTTGCCGCCGGTAATAACAATGACAACCTTGGCCGGTTTTTTCACCTTGGCCCCACATTCCTGGGAGCAGGTAGAGCAGTCATGCTCACAGGCCTGGAGCTGTTCCAGATATGCCTGCTGCTCCTCCGGGGTCATATTTTTGATTTTTTCAAGCTCATCCATAATGGTTCTCCATCGAAGAATTTCTCTTTATTATGCCGCGCTGCGGCGGATTTAAAAGCCTTTGGCGCTTCACTTTAACGTTTTATTATACTCTAAATCCCCGAAAAATGGAAGTCCTCCAAACTGTCTGCTTACAGCGCCAGATAACGCACCAAAATGGCGCACACCTCCGCACGGGTAGCGGCGTTGGCGGGTCGCAGGGTACTATCCGCGCTGTAGCCTTGGACAATCCCCTTCTCCACCGCCCAGATCATGGCGTCCTGGGCATAGGACTGCACATTGTCCCCGTCGTTATAGGCGCTCAGATCGCCGCTGACCGAGGGACTTCCGGCCAGACGATAGAGCATTGTCACCAGATCCTGCCGGGTGATGGAATTATTTGGCGCAAAGGAAGTTGCGCTGACGCCCTGGACAACCTGGTTTTCCTCCGCCCATGTTACCGCGTCAATGTAATAATCCTGTGTCAGATCCGTAAAGGCAGTCGTACTGGTGGTTTCCGGCTCTCCCATCATGCGGTAGATCATGGTAATGACCTGGGCGCGCGTAGCTGTGTTATTCGGACAGAAGGTGGTTGAAGTAACTCCCTTCACAATGCCTCCGTTATACGCCTCCATTACGACGCTGTAATACCAGTCGTCCTCGTCCACATCGGTAAAGGGGTTGCTGACGGTCGTTCCGGTACTGCCGGAGCTGGAATCCTCCGTCCCAGTGCTGCCAGAGCTGGAATCCTCCGTCCCGGAACTGTCAGAGTCGGAATCAGAGTCAGAGTCGGAGGACGAGGAGCTGTTTGGCTTGAACCAGAAATCCAGATCCACCAGGGTGGAAATGCCGTCCACCGCCCCGGAGGAAGAACACTGCCAATATTCATAATCCCCGGAATAGCTGGTTTCCGTGGTGTAGTGGGCAAGCCACACCCGCCCAAGCTCGTCGGCGTAGAGATTGCTGTTGAGCATGGAGGCGTTGGCATAGACCATGCTGTCATAGCCCGCCGATTCCACCTCATCGCAGAAGGCGTTGCAAATGTCCGTAGCTTCCTGCCTGCTCAAATCCGCCTCATAAAGACGACCGCCAAGGCCGCTGCTGCCGGAATAATATTCATAATCGATAACCAGGGGAAGGGTAATGTCATAGCCCGACACCAGGTCGATCAGGTATTGAGCCTCCTCCCGGCCCTCCTCCACTGTGATGGCCTGGGAGTACACATATACGCCCACCTCCAGCCCGGCGGCCAACGCCTCGGTGATGTTGGTTTCAAAGCTGGTATCCTCATTCAACAGGCCGGTGCTGACGCCTCTGTATGCGCCGCGAATGATGACGAACTGGATGCCGTCCGCCGCCACCGCCTCCCAGTCGATCGTCCCCTGGAACACAGACACGTCGATACCGAGATAAAGCGTCTCATCCTTCAGCGCACGGGTGGTGAAATCATCGTGGGACGCACCGCTGGACGCCAGCAGACTGAAGGACAAGGCATAGGAATCCGCATGGTTTGTCACCCAGTATTGAGGATCCTCCGACAAAGAATCGTCGGTGCTGTCCTCCTGCTCCTCCGCAGCCTCCGTCTCGCTGTCGTCCTCTGCGGTCTCCTCTTCCTCCGCTTCGCTTTCATCGTCCGCAGAGGAATCCGCATCATCCGCCTCTGCTTCTTCCACAGAAACAGGCAGCGGCGCATCGATCGCCAGGACAGGCATCGCCATTATCCCTGCCAGCAGCATAAGACACAATCCCACGCAAATCGCTCGTTTCATCACACACACGTCCTTATAAAAGTAACAAAAGTTACAAATAGTATAGCATAGTTTGCTTTGATATGCAATAGCTTTTGACAGGATAATCCTGTCTCTTTTTACCTTTTTTCAAGAAAGGCGGTAGATTTTTCCCGGATATGTGATAAAATTTGGTGTATGATGAACGAGCTAACAAAAAACGATATATATGAGGCGCAAATCACCGGCTTTACCTCTCAGGGCGCCGGCGTCTGTCACATCGAAGGACGGGCAGTGTTCGTTCCCGGTGCGCTCCCGGAGGAACTGTGGCGGGTTCGAATTGTGAAGGTCACGCGCACAGCGGTGTGGGGCCGGGGCGAGGAGCTGCTGCTCCCCTCCCCCGCCAGGATGGAACCGATATGTCCTGCCTTCGGCAAATGCGGAGGCTGCACCGCCATGCACATGACCTATGACCAGGAGCTGCAATTCAAGCTGGAACGGGTCAACGACGCCCTTCGGCGCATTGGGGGCCTGTCCCTTCAGGCAGACAGCATCCTTGGTGCGCCGCAGCAGGAGGGCTATCGGAACAAGGCCATCTATAATTTCGCCCCCGGCCCGGTCTGCGGCTTTTACCGCGCCCGCAGTCATGAGGTGATACCGGCCCGGCGATGCTATTTGCAGCCGCCTTCCTTCGACCAGGCCGCCGATGCCCTGCTCCAGTGGATGAAGGAAAACGACATCCCCGCCTATGACGAGTGTACCGGGAAAGGCGCAGTGCGCCACCTGTTCCTGCGCCGGACAGCAGAAGACTTCGCCGCCTGCATCGTGTCCGCCGCTCCCCTGCCGGAGAGCGCCGTGAGCGTCCTGCGGGCGGCCTGCCCAGAGCTGACCGGCGTGCTGCTTTGCGAAAACCGCACTAAAGGCAACACCGTGCTGGACGGATCCATCCGCCTTCTGTGGGGCCGGGACACAGTGGAGGAGACCCTTTGCGGCGCGACCTTTGAGCTATCGCCCCTGACCTTTTTCCAGGTCAACACACAGCAAGCGGAGGCGCTGTATTCCCTGGTCGGGGAATATACAGAGCCGGCAGGTAAGACGGTACTGGATTTATACTGCGGGGCCGGAACCATCGGCCTGTCCATAGCACGGGATGCCGCCAGGCTTATCGGCAGCGACATCGTCCCCTCCGCCATCGAAAACGCAAAAAGAAACGCCGCGAAAAACGGCGTTAAAAATACGGAATATTTCTGCGGCGACGCAAAGGACGTAGCCCAAAGGCTGGCCGCCGACGGCCTTCATCCTGACGTGATTATAACTGACCCGCCCCGCAAGGGTATGGACAGGCAGGTGCTGGACGCCATTGTCTCCATGTCCCCGGAACGCATCATCTACGTTTCCTGCGACCCCGCCACCCTGTCCCGCGACCTGAACCATCTGACCAAAATGGGCTACACCGCAGAGAAATGCCGCGCCGTGGATATGTTCCCCAGGACTTATCATGTAGAAACAATTTGCGCTTTAAGCCTTGAAAAATAAGGACTTTCAAGGGTTTCAGGGGGCTGAAAAAGGTGGTGTTGCCACCCATTTGCCACCCTAATTTTGAAAAACGCTGTTGAACAGAAAAAGAGGACTGAACACGCTGAACTTTTGCGTTTTCAGTCCTCTTTTTGGCTTGAAGTGATATTGTCAATATCAATTTATAGCTGAGGATATCGCGGACGCTGCATCTGCCATGGTCTCCACTATAGCCCCCTGCTGTGCGCTTATTGTCAGGTCATACAGACCATCGCCGACTTTCTTGCAATGGACTCGCGGCAATAGCTCACTGGTTCTCAGTCACAGAGGATTGCCATGGCTGGGATGGTACAACGCCCGCTGCACCATCCACTGAATGCTGTACTTCAACGGAGTGGATTCCGCGAGTATCTCCAAACGACTGGGCCACGCACAGGTCAGCACAACGGCCAATATATACGCCCACGTTATCGAAGAAGCCGATGAACGAAACGCCGACATCATCGCGGAAGTCTTTCTCGGAAAGGCATAAAATCCAACTCCGTTTCTAAATGCCAGACTCAAACGCGCTTAATAACAGCGTTTTTTCTCCAATAAAAATCCAACTCCGTTCCAAAAAGAGGCCGAAAGTTACAAGAAGCTACAAAACGGAAGATTCAAAAAAACCAGTATTTTCAAGACTTTCCGTCTTTGGACACTGGGTTTTTGTTTTATCCGAACCGTATCACGTTATCCAGCGGCACAGACATAATGACCGCACCGGCGGGGGTTTTCAGGCCGTGCTTCAAGTTTACCATTTCCATGACAGTGTTCCGGGTCTGGCCGGAGGCGGCGATGAGAATGATCTCCTTTTCCCCCTGCACGGTGATGCCATAGAAGCGGGCCACGTCCTCCTCCCCTGCGTAGCGGGCGCGGAGGATGGTGCCGCCCCTGGCGCCCGCAGCCCGTGCGGTGTTCATCACATCGTCCGTGTGGCCGTTGTTGACGATGATAAAAATCAGGCTGTCTTCCCTCTCTGTATCCATAGCTGTGCCGCTCCCTCCTGTCTCCGCCACGGGCTGGCCCTGACGCTCCAGGGCTGTGGCAACAATATTATTCAGTCCCGAAAGGCTGGCCGTCAGGGCAATGCCCTTGGCCTCCACCTCCAGGTAGTTCTCGTCCAAATATTTCATAAGCCTTTCCGTACAGCTCGCGGAGCCAAGGCTGAACAGAATATCCCGCTCCGTGCCGCCCAGGCCCAGCACATCCAGCAGCTCCGACGGAGCCGTCCCCTGGCCGATGCTGTGATAGTGCCATGGCACCTGATGCTTCGTGTAAAGCGCCGCCACATCCCGGCCCTGGCCCCGCTCCACGACGGTGATAATGAGTTTGACGCCCTCCGGCCTCTCCTGCGCCATGGTTTAAGCCTCCCCGAAGAATATAATGGTGTCCTCCACCTCGCTGGCAGGGATCTGCCGCCTGAGCGCCTTGCGAAGACGCAGCTTATCCACCAGACCAAGCACCTGAATGGTGACGAGGGGCATCATAGCCACCATCGCCACAATGCCAAAGGCGTCAGTCATAATATTCCCCCCCACCGCCTGGCAGGCCCCGATAGCCAGCGGCAGCAGAAAAGTGGTGGTCATAGGCCCGCTGGCCACGCCGCCGGAGTCAAAGGCAATACCCGTGAATATCTGCGGCACAAAAAAGGTCATCACCACACTGATAATATAGCCGGGAATCAAAAACCACAGGATAGAGATTCCCGTCAAAATACGCACCATGGAAAGGCCCACAGCGCAGGCGATGCCAACAGACAGGCTGGTCTGGATGGAACGGCGGGTGATGGAGCCGTTGGTAATTTCCTCCACCTGGCGGGTCAGAACGCCGACGGCAGGCTCCGCCTTCACGATGAAATAGCCAATCACCATGCCCAGCGGCACCAGAAGCCAACGGCTGCTTCCGGCCCCCAGGGTCTCCCCCAAAAGCTGACCCACCGGCATAAAGCCCACGTTCACCCCAGTGAGAAACAGCACCAGCCCCACATAGGTATACACAAAGCCCGCCGCCACACGGGCAAGCTGCCGCCGGTGAAAGCGCCGGAAGATGATTTGAAACAGCAGAAACACCGCCAGAATCGGCACAAGGGCCACGGCCACCTCCCGGCCATATTCCGGCAGGGCCTGAAAGAAAGCCGCCGCAGCCTGCCGGGTAGTAGTGATTTCCGCGATGGAGACGGAGGTATAACCGACGCTGTCCGGCTGATAGAATATGCCCAGCACCAGCACAGACAGGATAGGCCCAACACTGCACATAGCCACCAGGCCAAAGCTGTCCGTGGTAGAGTTTTTATCGCTTCGCAGGGAGGCAAGGCCCACGCCCATGGCCATGATGAACGGCACAGTAATCGGCCCTGTGGTGACGCCTCCCGCATCAAAGGCAGCAGCAATGAAGGTATCCGGCGCAAGATACGCCAACAGGAACACGATTGCATACAAGACAGTCAGGCAGACGGACAAGGGGATTTTCAGCAGCATACGCAGTTCCGCAAAGGTCAGAAAAAGGCCCACGCCCACTGCTACTGTAACCGTCAGCACACGGTTTGGCACGCCGGGCATCTGCTCCGCTAGAACGGTCAGATCCGGCTCCGCCAGGGTTATCAGAATCCCCAGCACAAAGCAGATCAGAAGCGGTATCACGATTTTCTGCGAGCGGCTCATTTGGACGCCGATACCCTCCCCCATGGGCGTCATAGCCATATCCGCCCCCATGGTAAACAGACCCATGCCGAAAACCACCAAAGCAGCTCCAAACAAAAACAGCACCAGCGTTCCCGCGTTCAGCGGCGCAATGGTGATGCTGATAACCAACACAATGGCGGTGATTGGCAGCACTGATGAAACAGACTCCAACACCTTTTCTCTCAATAACTGACCGCGCCCCAAAACGACCTCCTTTCCTCTGCTGCGCCGTCGACGCGGGCAGGAAATAAATTTTCTTATTGGTAACTAGTTTAACATATAAGAAAAACTTTGGGTTGATTGCATAATGAAGATGGACACTTGAAAAAGAAAATCCATAGTGAT
>JAJQCH010000015.1 GCA_021202795.1 Oscillospiraceae bacterium | reverse complement strand
AAATCACTATGGATTTTCTTTTTCAAGTGTCCATCTTCATTATGCAATCAACCTTATATTATATTTATATTTTCTTATGACAGTAGGGGCAATCTTCCGACGGGCGGGAAAAAAGAGGGAGGCCCCGTCCGCAATGAGGACAGCGGGTGACAATTCCGGCCCACAAGAGAGCTGCGATGGCAGCGGTCAACCCTGCAAGGGACAGCGCCAACGCCCATCTGAATCCTCCGGCATATAAGCCTCCGCCCAGTCCAGCTATGACCGCCCCGGTGGCCAGCGCATACCAGGCGCTTCGCTTTTGCTCCAGCTTCATTCTGGTCATCTCCTTCGTTATCTGCCTTCATTATAACGACGGATGGTAAAGCCGGATAGCGCGGAACGGAAAAATCTGTGTTCCATGTATGTAAAATCTGTGCAAACACGGTGGCTTGTCAAAGCAAACGCTTTGATAAACCACCGTGCGGCTGAAAAGGCGGATTTTCACCGTATTGCCGGGGTAGCTCTGTTACCCCACGTCCATCACCGTTCCCATAAATATCGGGGTATTGGTCTCGCAGTCTATGAGAAGATAAACAAAGGGGCGATTGAGATAGACGACCTTTGTCTCCTCTGGGGCCTCCAGGGCGGTCTCCGCCACCATCTCCACCACGGTCGCGGCGCCGGCCTGGGTACCTCGCTCGTCCACGGCGATATAGGTTTTATGCAACACACGGGAAATGCAGATGTTCCCGTCCTCATATTCCCCCAGGAGGGAGAAGTCGGCCAGATCCGGGTCGAAGGCGTCGGTCATCCCCAGGGCGGCCAGGGCCTCGCTCAGCTCGGTGCTGTATTCGCTGGTGAATTTTGGAATGGCCGCCTCCACAGTGACGTCCTGGGCGTCCTCCAGCAGGGCGGTCAGCCCCGCCCCGGTCAGGGAGGCTATATAGTCGGCCACCGTGACCCCTTCCTCCGGCAGCAGGGCCACGAAGGCATAGGCCCCGTCCTTGTAATACTTGATAAAGCCGGTGGCGTTTTCGTCCTCCAGGTATTTCGATTCTTCGGAATACATCAGCTCCGTCTCCCGCACCGTGCCGTCTTCCAGGGTGAAGTCGGCGGTACGCACCTGATTTTCCTTATAAATGGTCTGCCATTCCGCGTCGAAGGCCAGGGCGTTTACGAGATACATGACGGCGTCGTCGGAAATCTTGTCCAGAATATCCTCCACCATGCCGTCGGTATGCTGGCTGACATAGTCGTTGATCTCCTCCAGCGTCTGCTGGTCGAAGGGGGCCTGGTAAATGTCCGCGTTATAGTAATTGGCGTTTAACTGCAAAAAATCCTCCCGGACGGTCAGACGCTCATCCTCCCGGAACCAGATGGCGTTGGCGGCGGTCAGCTTATAATCCTCCCCACTGGGGAGATTTTCCATATAGGCGGAGAGATAGGGATTCAGGGTCTCCATAGACACCCCGAACGCCGCCTCCATCTGGGCGCGGGTGTTCTCCGCCGCGCCGTTTGCGGTCATGGCCAGGGCGTACAGCACGGAGACAGGGGAGACCAGCGTATTGTCCCCCTCCTGGGCGCACTGCCGGAACAGGGTCACGGCGAACTCCGTCACGGCCAGGGCTGCGTCCTCCGGCTGGGCGGCATCGTCTGCGGTCTCAGTGGCCACAGGCTCCGGGGGGACGTCCTCCATCAGGTCAGCGGCCTGGGTCTTGGTGCCGCACCCGGCCAGGGTCAGGAGCAGAACCAGGAGCAGAAGCAGGAGCAGAAGCAGGGCGGTCAGTCTTGTTTTCATGGCAAAAATCTCCTTTTCCTTTTGTCGCCTATAGGACGAAAAATGAGGGAAAAGGTTCCCGGTTTATCCGAAAACCCGGAGCCAGTTATTGTAGAACAAATCCTCTAAAACGTTCTCCGCATACCCCCGCGCCGCCAGGGCGTTCCAGAGGCGGGGAATGTCCTGGACGCCTCTCATGCCCCCGGCGGCGGCGTCGCAGCCATCCCAGTCGGCCCCCAGGGCCAGGGTTTTGGCCCCGTCCAGCTCCATGAAATGGTCGATATGGCGGAGAATGTCGTCCATGCTGTACGCCCCGCCCACGAAATCCAGCCAGAAGTTCATCCCGGCCACCCCGCCGCTGTCCCGGATGACGATGAACATATCGTCGGTCAGATTCCGGCTGTGGGGGCAGACGGCGCGGGCGTTGGAGTGACTGGCAATGAGAGGCTGCGACCCTATCCGCTCCAAATCCCAGAACCCCTGGTCGGACAGATGGGACACGTCCAGCAATATGCCAAGGCTGTTGGCCCGGCGGACAAACTCCTTCCCCAGCGGACCCAGGCCCCGTGCCGGCTCGTCCCGGTGGGAGCCGGAGAGGTAGTTTGCGTGGTTCCAGGTGATGTTCACAAGCCGCACACCCCACTGGGCGGCGATTTCCAGCCGTCCGGGGTCGCAGCCCAGCAGCTCGCCCCCCTCGATGGACAGCAGGGCGGCCACCTTGCCCGCCTCGTTGGCGGCCCGTATTTCTGCCCCAGTGCGGCAGGGACAGGCGATGTCCCGGTTTTTTTCAAGCTCCGAGATGAAGACCTCCCGCTGGCGGCAGCACTCCTCAAAAAGCGTCCCCGGCGGGAATTTATCCCAGTCCGCGAAAATGGCGAAGACCTGGGCGGCTTTCCGAAACCGGGCCAGGCGCTGTAAATCCAGCATCCCGTCATTTTCCCGCAGGCTGCTCCCCCGGCTGACGGTGTCGCAGTGGCCGTCGAAATAGGGCAGTGATTCCGCTGAAATTTGTGTCATAATATCCCCCTCTTTCTCCATGTCAGTATAGCAAACCGACGATTTTTCGTCAACGGCAGACAGACTCTTTTCTTTTTCTAAAATTCCTGTTATAATAAATCAGTGGTTGATTGCATAATGAAGATGGACACTTGAAAAAGAAAATCCATAGTGATTT
>JAJQCH010000142.1 GCA_021202795.1 Oscillospiraceae bacterium | reverse complement strand
ACTCTATTGAAGCTTTTCGCGGATGTGTTCAACTTGCACTTGCAATTTTCGATCAGAAATGATGCAGCCTCTCTTATTTATTGCAGGACAGTTCCATGCACAGCAATAAAAAAGCCCAAAAAGACGTCTATAACAAGCTTATAGAACGTGGTTCCTGTACAGGCGCGTTTGCGCTATCGTATAGCATGGCAAACACTTTTTGGTCGGCTTCGATCGGTTCCGGCCTGAGAGATTTCTGTTGTCTTTATCAAAGTGTGCATGATGATTTTGGCCTTTACAGGCGATTGCCGTCTTCCTGCTGTGACATATAGTAATACTCCCTCCATGGTTGAAGTGCTTTTTTCTTTCACTGCCTTCCATGGAGGGAGCATTTTTATTTATCCCCCTGCCGGGGAGAGTCTGCGCATAGGCGCAGACTCTGTTTAGTTTTCCCTAAGGCTTAGAACAGCTCGCTCAAAACGGCGGCATATTCTGCGTTCTGGAATATCTCGTTTACGAAGGCATCCCAGTGGCGGGCGTCGGTCTCAGTGTTGCCGAAGACGTAGTCCTCCTGACCGTAGTCGATGACGTCAAAGCCGGGGACGGCCTTGCTCGCGCCGCTGTTGCGGTAGGCGAGAACATCCGCCAGGGAGAAGGACACGCTGGTCACGTCCTCGTAATTCACCCAGTCGCTCAGATCCTTGCCGGTAGCGCTCTCGGCGGTGCCGTTGGTGGTCTGGGCCTCAGCCTCGGCCTTCTCAATCTCGATGCCGCTGACATATTCGCCGTACATCTGGTCGATATACAGGGAGATGGAGTTGCCCAGCACCTCAGAGGGTACGTGGCCGCCGTCCCACTGCCATTCGATGACAGCATTCGTTCCGGCGTTCAGCCAGGCGATCTCCATGTTCAGGGAGGTCATCATCGGCATATCGCCCTCCACGGCGCCCATAACGATGCGCACCCAGGTGGGATCCTCTGTGTCCTCAGCCCCGATGTAGTTGATGGGGTTATACAGGCTTACCAGGTTGTTGCCGTACTTGTCACCGGCCTCGATTTCCGCCACGTCGGCGGCGTAAGCCTCAGCCATTTCCTCAAAGGTGCTGTAGTTGGAGGAGTTGGAGCCGCTGCCTGCGGCGGCGGTGCTGCCTTCCTCCGGGCCGCCGGAGCGGATGTCGTCGCCGTACAGCTCCAGAGCGGTGTCTTCGGAATCGGTGCTGGCCTCGCCGGAGGCGGTAATGTCAATATCGCCGGAAGCCTCGTCGGAGGCGCTGTCAGCGAAGTCCGCCGCGCCGTTCATGCCGCTGGTCAGCATTTCGCCGGAAGCCCCGCCGGGGCCACCGCTGCTGGAAGAACTCTTGGCATAACGACCCTCGATGAAGGCCACAGCCTTGTCCTCGCTGGTCATGGCGGCGACTTCCTCATCGGAAAGGGCGTTCCCGTCCTCATCGAACCAGGTCCAGCCGCTGGCATAGTCCAGATTGTCCAGGTACCACTGGAGGTTTTCCGTGAACTCCGCAAGATACAGGTCAAGATAGGTGCCGTAATAGCCGTTGGTCTCAGGATAGGCCTCCAGGTCATACTCGATGGTCAGGGCGATAGTGCTGTTCAGCTCACCGTCCCCGTCCAGGTCGAAGCCCACGTCGGCCTCCTCTACGGTTAGATTCTGCCCGTTGATGTATTCCATGTAAGCCGCGGAGAGGTACTCGGCAAGCTGTGCTTGGAAATCGGTGTTGAAGTCATAGGTGGTGTCCATGTAATACTCGAACGCCTGGGCCATATCGCCCTCATACAGGGAGGTGATGGCGCTGTAAGCCACGCAGCCCCAGGCGCCGTCGGAAAGCTCTACTTCCTCGCCGTCGATGGTTACGGTGGTGGAGTAGGTGCCGTCCTCGTTGAGATACACGCCCACGGCGCCGGCCTCGATCTCATAGTCATAGAAATCGGGGTTGTTGGAGGTGGCCGCAAACATGGTGGCATGGGCCGCGCCGCCGGAGCCGCCGGTGGAGACCAGCAGGTCTACGTTGCCGGGCAGGTTGCCGAGCAGGATGTTATACTTCACATAGCGGGCGGCGTTTTTCTGGTCTACCAGGCAGGAGGGAGCGTCGCCGGTATAGTAGGTGTTGCCATCCTCATCGGTGGCGGTGTCCTGCTTGCCTCGGTTGCCGCAGGCCACGTTGATGTAGCCCTCGGAGGCATAGGTGGTGGAGGCCTTGGAGTTATTGGAGGAGCCATACCCCGCAGCGCCGGTGTTCAGGATGATGGGCGCGGTGGCGGCGGTATACACCTGACCGTTGGAGCTTGTGACCTCCGCCTCGTAGTCGATGACCAGGGAACCCTTCACAGCAGACTCATAGGTCTCGGCAGTGACGTCGGCCTCGCCGTCGCCGTCCGTGTCAATGCCGGTGACATAGGCTCCAGGCACGCACACGGATACGCCCTGCTGGTCAGGCAGCTCAGGATAGGCCACGGCGGACACTACCGACAGCACCCATGCGTCGGCGCTGGCCGTGTAGCTCCATTCCTGATCCTCGTTGTTGGCCAGGTTCAGGGTTTCCTCGATGTACTCCTTGTCGGAGACCACCGTCGTGCTGTCATCCTCCGCAGCGAAGGCGGTCAGTCCGCACAGGGACAGCACCATAGCCAGCGCCAATGTCAGAGACAGCAGCTTTTTCAGTTTGTTCATTTGTTTCTCCTTTCAACATAAAGATAACCTTATTATACACGAAAGTTTGACTTTCTTTTATGCAATTTATTAATGATTCATGAACAATCTTGACTTTCCCTGTTGTATATCGAGGAGGTGCGATTTTATAACAGGGAAAGCGCTGATTTCAATCGAGAGTCCTGGAAAATCAAGGCAAAGGAGCCGTGAAATGTGTGGTTCTTTTTGACAAATGGGGGATAATATCGTATAATATTTTTCGGTTGATTGCATAATGAAGATGGACACTTGAAAAAGAAAATCCATAGTG
>JAJQCH010000085.1 GCA_021202795.1 Oscillospiraceae bacterium | reverse complement strand
TCTACACACTATATATTGTGTTATTAAAAGAAATTCCATACTATATTTACTCTGAAAAGAAGTATATTCAGCTTCTGGAGACCACGCTGCAAAGCGGCATCACCTTTGTTGTCAACGCCGTCCACCGCTTTGCCTTAAACGGCGTGCCGCTGGAGCTGGAAACCGACGTAAACATCGACCGCCGGGTAATCTATGCGGACTACACCGTGAAGCTGAAGCCGGGAGACGCCTTCACGGCGGAGAAGTACGCCAATGTGTACACGACACGGGATTTGGACTGCGTGGGTCTTACCGTTGCCCAGCTTCAGGCCCGGACGCTGGAGGATTTGAAGGTTTCCGCTGACCTGGGCTATCAGGCCCTGGCGGAGGAGTCCGCCGCCCAGTGGCGGCTGGAGATCTGGGACAACGCTCCCGTTGAAATAGTGGGGGACGAGAACAGCCGGATGGATCTGTTCGCCCTGCGCTTCGCCCAGTACCATATGCGGCTGATGCTCCCCCGGCACGACAACCGAATGAACATCGGGGCCAAGGGCCTCAGCGGTGAGGGGTATAAGGGTCATTGCTTCTGGGACACTGAAATTTTCCTGCTCCCCTACTATATGTTCACCGACCCGGAGGCGGCGCGGAAGCTGGAGGAATACCGCTATCTCTCCCTGCCCGGCGCCCACAAAAAAGCGCGGGATAACGGCTATCAGGGAGCCATGTTCCCCTGGGAATCCGCCTGGCTGGACGACGGGGAAACCTGTCCGCTTTATATGGGGACGGACATCCTCACCGGCACCCCCATCAAGGTCTGGTCGGGGATCATCGAGCAGCACATCACTGCCGACGTGGCCTTCGGCGCATGGCAGTATGCCACCATTGCCGGGGATCAGAATTTTCTGGATCGATACGGCTATGAGCTTATCATGGACACGGCCACCTTCTGGGCCTCCCGGCTGGAGCCGGGAGAGGACGGAAGGTATCACATCAACGATGTGGTGGGCCCGGACGAATATCACGAACACGTCAACGACAACGCCTTTACCAACTATATGGCCTGCTGGAACCTGAAGAAGGCCATTGCCTATCACGACCACTTAAAAACAGCGGATCCGGCTCTGTTCCAAAGGCTGGATGAAAAGCTGAACCTGTCCCAGGTCTATCCCAAATGGGTGGACGGCGCGGCGCGGCTCTATCTGCCCCAGCCCACGGCGGAGGGGATTCTCCCTATGGACGACCGGTTTATGGACGGGGAGGAGATCGACCTGTCCAAGTATAAAAATCAGGAATTCGTGGCCGGGATCATGAAGGACTATAACCTGGATCAGATCCAGCGCCTTCAGGTGTGCAAGCAGGCGGACTGTCTGGTGCTGTTTTATCTTTTGGAGGATCAGTTTCCCCCGGAGGTAAAACGAGCCAGTTGGGCCTATTACGAGGCCCGCACCGTCCACGACAGCTCTCTTTCCCTGTCCACCCATTCCGTCCAGGCGGCTGATATGGGCGAGCTGGAAATGGCGTACAACCTGTTCCGCCGGGCGTCCATGATCGACCTGGGGCCATATATGGGTACCTCGGACGCAGGGATTCACGCCGCCTCCTTCGGCGGCGTATGGCAGTGCGTAGTCTACGGCTTCGGCGGCGTGCGGATGCTCAATGGCAAGCTGCGTATTCAGCCGAATCTGCCCCGCGGCTGGGACAGATTGGACTTCACCCTGATGTGGAAGGGACAAAGGCTCCGGGTCTCCGCCGCAAAGGACAGCCTGACCGTGGAGAACCTGACCAAAACGGCGCCTGTTTTCGTCACCCTGAACGGAATGGAAACAGAGCTGTAAAGGCAGCTCCCAAACCTGACGCCGCAAAAATGCAAAATATTTCCACGTGTATCACAATATATTTTATGGCATATGTCAAGAATCATTCTTGACATATGCCATAAACAAGTGTAAGATAGAAGCAGATTCAGCGTCAAAGGAGGCAGTGCTGGAATGTCGAGACCGACCAAGTGCAGAATAATATGCCGGTTTCCACAGACGCTGGAATTTATTCCGGCAAAGGATGGAGACGGCAAAGAGCCTGTTACCCTGACCGTGGACGAATATGAAACGATCCGCCTGATCGACAGGGAGGGTTTGTCCCAGGAGCAGTGCAGCCAGCGGATGCAGGTCGCCCGCACCACAGCGCAAAAAATTTATGACTCCGCCCGGAAGAAGCTGGCGGATGCGCTAGTGGATGGCCGTCCGCTGAAAATCGAGGGCGGGGAATACCGGCTTTGCAACGGCAGAAATCAGTTCTGCGGATTGGACGGATGCTACAGACAGGAGATCCAGCAGGCGTTTCAAATGCCCAAGAGAAGCGCTGTCACAAGAATTGCCGTCCCCTATGACGACGGACGAATCTTCCAGCACTTTGGCCGCGCGGAACAGCTCAGGATTTATGATGTGGAGGATGGAAGCATTATCACCGCCGAAGGAGTCAGCGCCAGCGGTCACGGACACGGTGTGCTGGCGGAAATCCTTCACGCCCTGCAAACGGACATCCTGATTTGCGGCGGGATCGGCGGCGGGGCGCGGGCCGCCCTTGCATCATATGACATCCAAATATACGGCGGTGTTACCGGCGATGCGGACGCAGCGGTGGCGGCGTTTCTGGCAGGAGCGCTCGCCTATGACCCGGAGGTTCAGCGTGTTCACTCTGAAAATCGGGAATGTCAGGATGGATAAAAAGCAAAACAAGGAGAAACCCCCATGTACAATTTTGATGAGATCATAGACAGAAGAAATACCAACGCCCTGAACACGGACGGCTTCCGGGGATATATTTTTCACGCCGGGCCGGAGAAGGTGTTTCCCTACAAGGACGAGGAATTTGTCCGTATGTGGGTGGCGGACATGGAATTTGCCGTCGCCCCGGAGATCCTTGAGGAAATTCAAAAGCGTGTCGATCGCAGGATCTTCGGCTATACCGGCGTGTATGACGACGGATATTTTC
>JAJQCH010000117.1 GCA_021202795.1 Oscillospiraceae bacterium | reverse complement strand
AAAATCACTATGGATTTTCTTTTTCAAGTGTCCATCTTCATTATGCAATCAACCCGAAAAACATTTCACAAGATTACCTTGGAATTATACCATAGTTTCCACATGGAAAGATAGTCCCAACGATTACAGTTTCAATGTTTAAATAACGCTTTTGTTACCCTCGCAAGCATAATCCATTTATATAGAAAAAGGGAGCGCATCTCCCGGTGCGCTCCCATATGCGTTTTTCATTCTCAACTCACCCCGCCAGCGCAGCGAAGGCGATCGTTCTTGCCCGTTTCACAGTAATTTCCTCTCTATACTGCAATTTACAAAATATGCCCGGCTTGCGCCGGGCATATTTGGCTTATGTTCTATTTTGCGGAATCAGGCTCCGCTGCCCTGTCAATACTGGGCCGCGAACTCCTCGAAGGTCATAGCTGTGCCGGATTCCAGCATTCCGCCATAGAGCATTTCAGCGGGGAAGGTGGTATAGTCCCCGGCCTCGATAAGAGGCATGAACTCGTTCTCCACCTGATCCTCGGTCAGAGAGGAGTTGACCTCCATCTCCGCCAGGAGCCACTCGTGGATGTACTCCACATAGGCTTCCTCCACGCTGGTCTCACCAGCGTCGGCCTCCTCGGTAGCGCCGGTCTCGGCGTCAACGGCGGCCTCGGCGGGGGTGATAACGATCTCGCCCGCATAGGTGCCGGCAGCGATCTCGGTCTCCACGCCGTCCACAGTCATGGTGCCGACAATGGTGGAGGTCTCGTCAATGGTCAGCTCGGTCAAATAAGAGGTCTCGGTAACAGTCCAGACAGAGCCGTTGGTGATGGTCAGGATCAGGCCGTAGCCCTCGTCATGATACGCGCCAAGCTCAGTGGAGGCGGCATAGCCGATCTCCTGAGAGGAGTTGTCGCCGGAGGCGAAGGTGGTCACTTCCCAGGTGTCCTGGCCCAGGGAGATAGCGCCGGTGATACTGGAGGCGTCCAGGGTCACGTCCAGGCTGCGGGCGGTACGCATACCCTCCCCAGCGGGGCCGCTGGTGGCGGTGTACTCGTCGCCTTCCATAGCGGCGGTGTTCAGGATGTCGCCGGCCATGTCAGAGTTGGAGATGGTAACGGTGGGAGCCGCGCCGGAGTTCTCCGTGCCGGAGCCGGAGTCGGAGTTGTGGATGAGCTTCACAATGCAGTTGGAATCGCTGGAGCGATAGATGGTGTGGTCATAGTCCTCGTCCACGCCGTTCACAGTGCCGAACTGCTCGTCCACATCGGCGATGTCAACGCCGAAGGCCTCGGCCACTTCGGTGTCGATGGTGTAGGTGCCGTCAAAGGCGATGGTGCAGTTGTCAAAAATAACGGTGTTGGCCGTGTCGCGGAGCATAACGCCGGCCTCGCCAACGTGCAGCTCGGTGTTCTGGAAGATGATGTCGCCGGTGCTGTTGCCGGAGTGGGTCATAACGCCGTACATACCCACATTGATGTAGCAGTCCACGAAGGACACCACGCCGCCGCCGGTCTCAACCGCCGCATAGTCGGGGGTGTCGATGATGGAGCCGGTGAAGTAATCCTCAGCCCCGCCGTCAGAGTATGCGCCGTAGCCGCTGGTCAGAACGGCGATGTAGCTGTCGTTGATGTGCAGTTCGGTGGGAACATCAGCGCTGGTGTAAAGGCTGTCGCTGTCAGTGCTGAGAGCGCCCCAGCCCTGGGAGATAACGATGGAGTTATTGTAGGTCACGCAGGACGCGCCCACAGCGTTGGTGGCGCGCACAGAGCCTTCCAGGAACAGTCCCGGAGGGCAGCCCTGAGAGGTGGATATGGTGGGATCGGAAACCGCGTAGAAGGTGGAATCATTCACCGTCACGGTGGCGGCAAAACGGGTGAACAGGGTGCCGCGGCCAGGGCCTCTGGTGATAACGCGGAAGTTGTTCAGCTCGGCCACCGCGTTGTCGGACACATAAACCGCCGCGCCGAAGCCTCCCATATCGTTGGTGCCGGAACCGGCCAGGTCGATGACATAGTCGCTGAGAACGACCGTCTCAGGCTCGGCAAGGCCAAGATTCGTGTAGCTGCCGGTGCTGCCGTTGTCCACCATATCCTGGGCGATCTCCTCCACGGTCAAGCTGGCGTCATAGCCCATGGAGTCGCAGAAGGCCTCCCAGTCGGGATAGTACTCGCTGGTGATGTAGGAGAAGTTGATCTTCTCAGCCACCAGCTCCGGGTCGGAATCGCCGCCCAGAACAAACGCGCCGGTGTTGCGGATAACAATGGCGTTGGTGTTGCCCTCTGTGGAGGTGATATAGGTGACGCCGTCCTCCTCGGTGACGCCGTCCAGGGTGCTGAGGCTCTCGTCCAGCTCGCCGCCGTCATACACGATGGAGGCGGTGGTGACAAGCTGCTGCACCTGGCCCATGGCTACGCCGTCCAGGGTGATGGCCTGGTCAGGATTCGCCGCAGCGGAATCGGACACCGTGGCCGTGGACTCGCTGGTCTCATCAGACGCGGATTCGTCAGAGGCGGTTTCCTCCACAGCGGCCTCGTCAGACGCCGCCTCGTCAGATGCAAAGGCCGCGACGCTCAAACTGAGCAGCATGGCTATGCACAGGAGGATACTAAGCAGTTTCTTCATGTGTTTACTCCCTTCAATTTCAGGTAAAAATCAGATGACCCGCCACCTCATACGGATGGCGGGTACCATCTTGTTAAATTATAACGCACTGGTTTATTCTCTGTCAATGAAAATATGAAGAAATTTCACAATTCAGCCCGTGATTCCGTCTGAATATTTATCAAAACCGCCAAGGTTTGGTTAAACAACTCCCAGCTTCGTCCGATCCTCCGAATGAAGCCGTCGTGTTCAGCGCCAATATTTCCCCTCTCGGAGTGGAAATATTTGTTAAAATTGCTTCTTTCTTTTTTGAGAATTTCTATTATAATAAAAACTGACGAAAATTGCAAGTGCAAGTTGAACACATCCGCGAAAAGCTTCAATAGAGTC
>JAJQCH010000183.1 GCA_021202795.1 Oscillospiraceae bacterium | reverse complement strand
ACTATGGATTTTCTTTTTCAAGTGTCCATCTTCATTATGCAATCAACCAAAAAAACAATCCCTATTTTTTCCCAATTTCATTGACATGACAAAAATGGGGCATTATATTATAAGTGTTATACACAGAAGCGAGGACAAACCTGATGAAAAAACATTATCTTCTCCCCCTCCTTCCCCTGACGCTGGCGATAGCCCTGCTGTTCGGCTGCACACGGGAGGACGTCGCGGCAGCAGAGGCCGCTGTTACGGAGGCCCCGGCGGTACAGGACAGCACCGAAGCCGCTGCCCTGTCCGCGCAAAGCCTCGCTGTCTCCGAGGAAAGTATTATACTGAACGGAACCACAGCCAGCGCGCCGGAGGGCGTCTCCTGCGCGGACGGAACCGTCACCATCGAGAGCGCTGGAACATACCGGCTCACCGGCTCCCTGACCGGGCAGATCATCGTGGACGCGGACGGCCCGGTGGAACTGATATTGGCTGGGGCCAGCGTCACCGCCGCCCAGGCGGGAGACTGCGCCATAGAGATTCAATCCGATGAGGATGTTCTGCTGACCCTGGAGGCCGGGACAGAGAACACCCTCTCCGATGGAGCATCCACAGCAAACAGCGCCGCCTCCGCCGCCTTGTATTCCAAGGGCAGCCTGACCATTGACGGAAGCGGCAGCCTGACCATTTCCGCCGGAGCTAATAACGGTATTCAGTGCAAGACAACACTCACCGTCGCCGGGGGACAGCTTACAGTTTCCGCCGCCAACCACGGCCTGAAATCTGCGGGCCTGCTGACCATTTCCGGCGGAAATATAACCGTGCAGTGCGGCGGGGACGGCCTGTGCGCCCAGGCCGGACGGCTGGCGGCAGGAGACATTCTCCTGTCCGGCGGCAATATTTCCATCAGCGCCGGAGAGCGCGGCATGGACAGCGAGGGAGATATAACCATCACCGGCGGGGACGTTTCCATCCTCTCTACAGACGACGGCATCCGGGGTGCGAATGTAACCGTCAGCGCAGGGAATATAATCATAGACGCCGGGTGCGACGGCATCCAGGCGGAGACGCTTCTTTTCATCGCCGGGGGCAATTTTCAGATCACCGCCGGTGGCGGCGGCGGAGACGCCAGCAGTCACGCCGGAGAGAGCTTCGGCATGGGCGGCGGCATGGGTGGTGCGTCCGGCGAGACAGAAACATCCTCCGACACCAGCGCCAAGGGCCTGAAAAGCGATGGGGACGTTGCCATTTCCGGGGGTACATTCGACCTGAGTACCTCTGACGACAGTATCCACTGTGCCGGACTATGCACCATCGACGGCGGAATCATGACCATATGCTCCAGCGACGACGCCATCCATGCAGACGATATGCTTGTAATAAACGACGGAACCATCACCGTCACCGACTGCTTTGAGGGGCTGGAGGCCTACGCCATCGAGATACACGGCGGCGAGATAGATCTCCGTTCCGTCAACGACGGCATTAACGCCAACGGCCCGGAAACCATGGGCATGGGCGGCTTTGGCGGCGCATCCGGCGAGACCAACGGAGAGACGGAGGACAGCGCCACCGATTCCGTCAGCGGCTCCAGTATCACCTATTACCGGCAGACCGGGGGCAGCGTTAATCTGGTCGTCACCGGCAGTATGAGCAACATCGGCGACGGTCTGGACTCCAACGGCAGCGTGTATATCGAGGGCGGAACCCTCATCATCTCCACCGACGGCAGCACCCAGGAGGGTGCCATCGACTACGGCGGCGGGGAGTTCGTCATCACCGGCGGCACTGTCATTGCCGGAGGCTCCTCCATGATGCAGGAAAGCCTTTCCACCAGTTCCACCCAATGCTGCGCCATTCTGTCCACAAACACCCAGGCCGCCGGAACGGAAGTTACCATCCTGGACGCAGACGGCAATATTCTCGCCTCCGCCGTGATGGAGGACTCCTTCTCCTGCCTTATCCTCTCCCACCCGGACATGACCGTAGGGAATGTGTACACCGTGACCTACGGCACGGAATCTGCCACTCTGGACTTTACCAGTACCACTGTGATTAATTCCTCCGGCGGCTTCGGCATGGGAAGCATGGGCGGCGGTATGCCCGGCGGTATGGGCGGCCCTGGCTTTTAAACTGAGATAACCTCTACGCGCCGCGTCAGGCATTACGCTTGACACGGCGCGGTTTTTGTATTTAAAATCAGGGCTTGATATTCCCCTTTTCAATGTTCTCCCGCAAAATCTCACAGGTCACGTCATAAAGCTTCTGAGAACCGGCCTTTGTCCTCTCCTGGCGGCCATAGACCTGGGCGGCGGTAACGCCGTGGGCGCGCCAGTCTCCGCCGTTGTTGCTGTGGTTCAAGAGCAGAGGCTGAAAATTGTCCATGGCGTGCGCAAAATGGGCTTCCGGGGTCTCGTCCGCTTCAAATTCATCGAATACCGCCGCCAGCTCCGCTCCCAGATTCTCCGGCAGCAGACCATAAATACGCTCCTTTGCCGCCGCCTCCCGTTCCCGCTGGGTGGCAAGGCCCGCCGCGTCATAGGCATAGGTATCCCCCGCGTCGATCTCTACCACGTCATGGATAAGGCACATCAGCATGACCCGACCAATATCCACCGGCTCGTTTGCATACTCCCGCAGCACATAAGCCATCACCGCCATATGCCAGGCGTGTTCCGCATCGTTCTCATTTCGGCCCTGGCCGGACAGGTGGGTCTGACGAAAAATGTTCTTCTCCTTGTCCAGCTCCAGGATGAAATCTATCTGCTTTGACAGCCGCTCGTCTGCGTCCATAATATCCCGCACCTCGTTTTTCCAATTTCCGCCCCCTCCGGGCGGGTTTTTCCATTGTATCACGTTTTTGCGCCAATGCCAAAGGATAGACTCAAATCGAGCAAAAAGGTATATCAGCCCTTGACCGGCTGGTATATTTTTTGGGCTGCTTCTATTATTTTTCCTTTCGAAAATTGCAAGTGCAAGTTGAACACATCCGCGAAAAGCTTCAATA
>JAJQCH010000039.1 GCA_021202795.1 Oscillospiraceae bacterium | reverse complement strand
AGGTTCATAAATTCATTCTACCGAGTGTCCAACTTGCACTTGCAATTTGCGAAAAAATTTTATCGAATGTCAGTTGTCAGTCTTTTTCTTTTCTCAATCCCATATTTTTCTCTGTCAATCCCAACATCGGTTTACATGGCGATACCGCCGTCAACACGGAGAACGGCACCGGTAATGTAATCCGAAGAAATAAGAAACGCCGCCGCGTCGGCTACCTCCTCCGGCCTGCCCATACGGCCCAGGGGGATGGCGGCGGCGATGGCCGCCTCCTTATCGGAGACGTCCTTGGTCATAGCCGTCTCGATAAAGCCGGGGGCAATGGCGTTGCAGGTGACGTTTTTGGAGGCCAGCTCCTTGGCAATGGACTTGGTAAGACCAATCAGTCCCGCCTTGGAGGCGGCGTAGTTGGCCTGGCCGGGATTCCCCATCAGGCCGGAGACGGAGCTGATGTTAATGATCCGCCCCTCCCGGCTGCGAAGCATCATGGGGCTGAAATGGCGAATCATGTTGAAGGCCCCCTTCAGGTTCGTGTCCAGCACCGCGTCGTAGGACGCCTCGGACATCACCATGGCCAGCCCGTCGCGGGTAACACCGGCGTTGTTCACCAGAATATGCACCGTGCCGAACTCCTTTTTGACGTCGGCGGCAAGCTGCTTCACGGCGGCAAAATCCGCCACGTCGCAGCCATAGGCGGCGGCCTTGACGCTGTACTGTTCCCGGCAGTCCTGACAGACCGCCTCCGCAGCCTCCTGCCCGGCGGCGTATATCACCGCCACGTTGGCCCCCAGGGAGGCCAGCTTCCTTGTGATGGCCGCCCCAATGCCTCTGGAACCGCCGGTGACAACGGCGATTTTGTCTTTCAGCTCCATGCTTTTACCTCCCGATTCGTTTCCTCCAGGGTTTTGGCGTCCGCCGCGCTGAAGACGCGGGCCTCCGGGACAATGCGGCGAATCATGCCGCCAAGAGTGGTACCCGGTCCCAGCTCGATGAACGTATCCGCTCCGTCGGCGGCCATGCGCCGGACGGATTTTTCCCACAAGACGGGGGAGCATATCTGCCGGGTCAGGGTTCCGGCGATGTCCGCCGGATAGACCTCCCCGGTGAGATTGGCGTACACTCCGATTTTCGGGGCGGCGAAGGTATAGCCCTCCAGCGCCTGCCCAAACTGACGGGACGCCTCGTTCATAAAGGGGGAGTGGAAGCCGCTTTGCACCTTCAGGGGCAGCGCCCGGCCCCCGGCGGCCTTGACTGCGGCGGTGAACGCCTGCTTTTCCTCCATCGCCCCGGCCACGGTGATCTGGCCCGGACAGTTGTAGTTGACGGGATATACCTCCTGGAAGGCGGCGCAGACCTCTCGCACCGCTTCATCGGACAGCTTCACCACCGCCGCCATAAAGGCGGGGCGGGCCAGGGTTGCCTGCTGCATCAAGACCCCCCGCTGACACACCAGCGCCAGGCCCTGCGCAAAGCTCATGCTCCCGGCGCAGGTCAGGGCGGCCAGCTCTCCCAGGGAGAAGCCCGCCGCCATCTGGGGCCGGATACCAGCCTCGGCCAGAGCCGCCGCTGCTGCCAGCTCCACGGTGAACAGGCAGGGCTGGGTGACGGCGGTGTCCTTCAGCTCCTCCTCGCTGCCGGTAAAGCACTGGGCGGAGGTGCCGGGACGAACCGCCTCGGCCTGGCGGAAGATTTCCGCCGCTGCCGTGCTTTTCTGGGTCAGCTCCTGACCCATACCGGCGTGCTGCGCCCCCTGACCGGGGAAGACAAAGGCTATTTTACCCATGCCGCCGCCCCCTTCAGATAAGGCTCTGCACCCTCCATCAGCTCCTTCACGATGACTGCCGCGGGCTGAATCTCATGAACCATGGCGGCGGACTGGCCGGACATAAAGCAGTTTTTCGTCCAGTTGCCCTCCTCCACCGCGCCGCGAAACGCGCCGACGCTCATTTTTTCCAGCTCCTCGTCCGGCACGCCGCCGTATTCCGCCTTGGAATAAGCCCGCGTGAAGCCGTTTCGCAGGCAGCGGATGGGATGATCCAGCCGCTTGCCGACGACGGTGGTGCCACGGTCGGTGGCCTTGAGGATGCGCTCCTTGTAGGTGGGGTGGATGGTACATTCCTCCGCGCTCAGAAACCGGGTGCCGACCTGGACGCCGCAGGCCCCCAGCATCAGGGCCGCTGCCACGCCCCGACCGTCCGCAATGCCGCCGGCGGCGATCACGGGCAGGTCTGTGGCGTCGCACACCAGAGGCACCAGCACCATGGTGGTCAGCTCGCCCACATGGCCGCCGCTCTCCCCGCCCTCGGCAATCAGGGCGGAGGCCCCGGCGCGGGTCATCAGCTTCGCCATGGCTACGGAGGCCACCACGGGGATGACCTTGACCCCGGCCTCCCGCCACATGGCCATATAGCCGGAGGGATTGCCTGCCCCGGTGGTAACAGCCGCCACCCGCTCCTCCGCCGCCACGGCGGCCACATCGTCCGCGTAGCGACTCATGAGCATGACGTTCACACCGAAGGGCTTGTCGGTCAGGCCCTTCGCAATATGAATCTGCTCCCGGACATAATCCGCCCGTGAATTTCCGGCGGCGATGATGCCAAGGCCCCCCGCCTCCGACACGGCGGCGGCCAGCCGCCCGTCGGCGATCCAGGCCATGCCCCCTTGGAACAGGGGGTACTGTATGCCCAGCATTTCACAGATAGGACTGTTAATCACCCCTCCTGCTCCGCTTTCTTTGCCTCGATAAAGGCCACCAGCTCGCCCACGGTCTCCACTTTCTGGTCAAGCTCCACCTCCATGCCGATCTCGTCCTCAAGCTGCATAAGAAGCTCCACCGTGTCCAGGGAATCGATGCCCAGGTCGTGGAATTTGCTGTCCATGGTGATGTCGGCAGGGTCGCACTCCAGCCGGTCTGCGATCAGTGCTGCGATACTTTCAAAAATCATGGTTATACCCTCCAAAAGTTAAAAAATTAAAAGTAATCAGCGTTTACCTATACGCGAAAAAACGCGAGGGTAATCATTGATTACCCTCGTGGTGATAATACCATATCAGTCGCCGGATGTCAACCTATCATTTTCGGTGGAAATTCATGGTTAACAGTTGACATTGTGAATCAATTATCGTATAATCAGGAAAACCAGTGAAAGGGGAGTGGAACGGATGCTGGAGCCAGCCTATTATGAAAAGGCGGATGAGATCATTGAGCAATGCGGGCGGACGCCGTCGGCGCTTATCTCCATCATGCAGGGGATACAGGAGGAGTATCGCTATTTGCCGGGAGAGCTGCTGACCTATATAGCCTCGCAAATCGGGGTGACGGACGCGAAGGCCTTCAGCGTGGCCACCTTTTATGAGAATTTTTCCTTTGAGGCGAAGGGCCGGTATATCGTGAAGGTCTGCGACGGCACCGCCTGCCGTGTGCGGAAATCCGCGCCTGTACTGGACGCGCTGTATAAGGAGTTGGGCCTGGGCCGGAAAAAGCACACTACGGACGATATGCTTTTTACAGTGGAGACGGTCTCCTGCCTGGGAGCCTGCGGACTCGCGCCCACGATGATGGTGAACGAGGAGGTACACCCGGCCATGACGCCGGAAAAGGCGGTGGCCTTAATACGGGAGCTTAAAGGGGACGGGGTATGACGATTCATAATGAACAGGAGCTGGCCGCGGCCCGTCAGGCTGCGGCGGAAGAGCTGGCGGCCTATGACTGCCGTATACTGGTCTGCGCCGGAACGGGCTGCATCGCCACAGGCTCTCAGAAGATATATGAAAAGTTTCTGGAGCTGACGCGGGACGCTCCCGGCGTGACCGTTACCTTCGCGCCCCATGAGCAGGAGGAAGAGAAGCGCTATATCGGCGTGAAAAAAACCGGCTGCCAGGGCATCTGTGAGCTTGGCCCCCTGGTGCGCATCCAGAAGGGGGACAGCGCGGTTCAATATGTGAAGGTACCGCTGAATCGGTGCGAGGAAATATTCAACCGCACTGTGCTGGGGGACGAGGTAATAGAATCCCTTCTCTACAGGCAAAAGACACAGACGTTCGTCCAGCCGGAGAAGATCCCCTTCATTGCCAAGCAGACCCGCGTGGTACTGGAAAACTGCGGAAAATACGACGCGGAGTCCTTTGAGGAATACCTGGCCGCTGGCGGCTTCCGGGCCTTTCGGAAGGCCCTGCTGGAGATGACGCCGGAGGCGGTCATCGAGACAGTGGACGAGTCTGGCCTGCGGGGCCGGGGTGGCGGAGGCTTTCCCGCCGGGAGAAAATGGAAGCAGGTGGCCGCCCAGTCGGAAAAGACCCGTTACGTTGTCTGTAACGGAGACGAGGGAGATCCCGGCGCGTTCATGGACGGCTCCGTCATGGAGGGTGACCCCTATAAGCTCATAGAGGGGATGCTGATCGCGGCCTATGCCGTGGGCGCCGCCGAGGGGTATATATACGTCCGGGCGGAATATCCCATGTCCGTGGCCCGGCTGCGCCATGCCATCGGTCAGTTGGAGGCGCGTGGTCTGCTGGGGGAGAATATCTTAGGCTCGGCGTTTTCCTTCCGCCTGCATATCAACCGGGGAGCCGGAGCCTTCGTCTGCGGCGAGGGCAGCGCCCTGACCGCCTCCATTGAGGGAAACCGCGGTATGCCAAGGGTAAAGCCGCCCCGCACGGTGGAAAAGGGGCTTTGGGAAAAGCCCACCGTATTAAATAACGTGGAGACCTTCGCGAACGTCCCCAATATTGTCCTGCGGCGGGCCAAATGGTATCGGAGCATGGGAACCGTCGGCTCGCCGGGGACGAAGACCTTCTCTCTGACTGGCTCCATCGAGAACACCGGTCTTATCGAGGTTCCTATGGGTACCACCCTGCGGAAGATCATCTTCGACATCGGCGGCGGTATGAAAAACGGGGCCGACTTCAAAGCCGTTCAAATCGGCGGCCCCTCAGGCGGCTGCCTGACGGAGGCCCATCTGGATGTGCCGCTGGACTTTGACTCCGTGAAAAAATTCGGGGCCATCGTAGGCTCCGGCGGTCTGGTGGTCATGGACGGCGGCACCTGCATGGTAGAGGTGGCCCGATTCTTCATGAGCTTCACCCAGCGGGAGTCCTGCGGCAAGTGCGTTCCCTGTCGGGAGGGGACAAAGCGTATGCTGGAGATATTGGAGCGCATCGTCCGGGGAGAGGGTGTTCTGGAGGATTTGGACACGCTTCAGGAGATCGGGGAGATGGTCAAGAGCATGGCCCTGTGCGGGTTGGGAAAGAGCGCCCCACTGCCGGTATTAAGCACTCTCAAAACCTTCCAGGAGGAATATGTGGAGCATATCGTGGACAAGCGTTGCCGGGCCAAGGTGTGCCAGGCTATGCGATCCTTCGTGATCAATCCCACCTTCTGCAAGGGCTGTGGGATGTGCGCGAAAAACTGCCCCGTGGGGGCCATCACCGGCGTGCGGAAGCAGTCCTACCACATCGACCCGACCCTGTGTATTCGGTGCGGGGCCTGTAAGGAAAACTGCGCGTTCAACGCGATTTACATCGAGGCGTAAGGAGGCAGGCCATGGGAACAATGACAATCGACGGGAGAAGGGTATCCTTCACCGATGAAAAGAACGTACTGTCCGTCATTCGAAGCGCGGGCATCGACATCCCCACCCTCTGCTATCATTCAGAGGTGTCCACCTTCGGCGCCTGCCGTCTGTGTACGGTGGAAGACGACAAGGGCCATACCTTCGCCTCCTGCTCAGAGGAGCCGCGGGACGGCATGGTCATCTATACAAACACAGGGCGAATCCGCAAATACCACAAGATGATTGTGGAGCTGTTGCTGGCCGCTCACCACCGGGATTGCACCACCTGCGTGAAAAGCGGTCTGTGTACCCTTCAGGAGCTGGCTCACCGGCTGGGCGTGCGGAACGTGCGGTTTCAGAACACCAGGGAGCTACGGCCCATTGACGACAGCTCTCCCTCTATCGTGCGTGACCCAAACAAGTGTATTCTTTGCGGCGACTGCATCCGGGCCTGTACAGAGCTGCAGGGCATCGGGGTGCTGGGCTTTGCCTATCGGGGGACGGACGCCATGGTCATGCCGGCCTTCGACCGGCCCATTGGGGAGACGCATTGCGTCAACTGCGGCCAGTGCCGGGTGTACTGCCCCACGGGGGCCATCAGTGTCCATTCCAATGTGGATGAGGTGTGGGACGCGCTTTCCGAGCCGAACACCAGGGTAGTGGCCCAGATCGCCCCGGCGGTGCGGATAGCCGTGGGCGACTACCTGGGACTTCCCAAGGGGACGAACGCCATGGGTTATATCGTCAGCGCCATGCATCAGATGGGCTTTGACGAGGTATATGACACCTCGTTCAGCGCCGACCTAACGGTGATGGAGGAAAGCGCGGAGTTCCTAAACCGGGTGGAGAGCGGCCTGCGGCTGCCGCTTATGACTTCCTGCTGCCCCGCATGGGTGAAATATGTAACAGATCAGTACCCGGAGCTTGTGCCAAATCTGTCCACCTGCCGCTCTCCGCAGGGGATGATGTCCGCCATTGTGAAGGAATATTACCGCGATCCCCAAAAGGCCGCCGGGCGGCGAACGGTCATGGTATCCGTCATGCCCTGTACGGCGAAGAAAATGGAGGCCAGGCGTCCCAACAGCTACACCAAGGGGGAGCGGGACACGGACATCGTCATTACCACCACAGAGCTGATACGCATGGTGAAACTGGTGGGGCTGGACTTTGCAAACCTTGTGCCAGAGGCCAGCGACATCCCCTTTGGCCTCGGCTCCGGCGGCGGCACCATCTTCGGCGTCACCGGCGGCGTGACAGAGGCGGTGCTGCGCCGCCTGATGCCGGAGCATGACAAGGTGGCTCTGGATAATATCGCTACCAGTGGCGTCCGGGGCAACAAGGGCATTAAGGAACTGACCGTCCGGCACAAAGGCCAGAACATCAACATCTGCGTGGTGAACGGGCTGGCCCAGGCACGGGCCGTGATGGAGCAGGTCAAGGCCGGCCAGTCTCCCTATCACATGATAGAGGTCATGGCCTGCCGCCGGGGGTGCATCATGGGCGGCGGTCAGCCCCCCATCGATCACTCCCGCGTCCGGGATGAGCGGATGATAAACCTGTATAACATCGACAACGTGTCCATCATTAAAAAGCCGGACGACAACCCCCTGATGTACAGCCTCTACGGTGGTCTTCTAAAAGGAAAGGCCCATGAGCTTCTGCATAATACGGGATACTGATGTATATAGAAATCTGCCTCAAGCCAGTGCTTGGGGCAGATTTTTTAGGGGTGCTATTAATTACAGCATAAGCCCAATGTCCCGGCAGAGGGCAGCCACGTCCTGTGGGTCGGTACTCCAGCTTGTGCAGAAGCGGACGCACTGGTGCGTGTCGTCCACGCGTTCATATTGCTCGAAGATGTATTTTTCCGCGAGGCGCCGGGCCTGACTGTCCTCCACGACGAGGAAGAGCTGATTTGTGCAACTTTCGATGTAGCAGGAGACCCCCTTTTGGGCGAAGGCGGATTTCAGCTCCATGGCGTACTGGTCGGCCCGGCGGGTTATTTCAAAGTAAAGCCCGTCCCGGAACAGCGTGTAAAACTGCACGCCCAGAAGCCAGCCCTTGGCCAGCATGGCCCCGCCCTGCTTCATATAGTGGCGGAAGCCCACATTCAGGGCGGGATTCGTAATGACCAAAGCCTCCCCGAACATGGCACCGCATTTGGTACCGCCGATGGTGAATATGTCCGCAAGCCGCGCCAGATCCGCCATGGTCACGTCGTTTTCCGCCGCGCCCAGACCGTAGCCCAGCCGCGCTCCGTCGATATAGAGATACAGGCCGTACCGCTGGCACAGGGCGTGTATCGCCTCCAGCTCGGAGAGGGAATAAATGGTGCCGTACTCTGTCGGAAAGGCCAGGGACACAAGCTTCGGCTCGGCAATCTGATCCTGATGGGTGCTGGTGCGATAAATCTCCATCTGCTCCGTGATGAAGGCCGGGTCGAGCTTTCCCTCCCGGCCCGGACAGGTGACGAGCTTTATCCCGGCCCGTTCCGGCGCGCCGCTCTCGTGGACGTTTATGTGGGCCGTGTCCGCGCATAGAACAGCCTGATAGGGCCGCAGGGCGGCGGCGAGGGCCAGAACGTTCACCTGTGTCCCGCCAGGGATGAAGTGGACAGCGGCCTGGGGGCAGTCCAGGTATTTTCCGATTTCCTGGGCCGCCCCCCGGCACCACTCGTCCTCCCCGTACCCGGCGTAGGAGACGGAATTGATTTCCGTCAGCGCCTGTAATATGCTGGGATGGCAGCCCCGGCTGTAATCGTTATTGAAGCGGATCATGCCTTGGCCTTCGCGTCGCAGTAGATGCAGCGGTAAATCTTCTTCTCCCGGTCGGCCAGGCGGAAGATTTGCGGCAGCTCCTGCTCGGTGGTGGTGATGCAACGGGGGTTCTTGCAGCGGACGATGTCCCGTATCTGCTCCGGCAGGGTGGGGTGATATTTCCGCACGCAGCGCTCGTCCTGGATGATGTCGATGGTGATGTCCGGGTCGATGTAGCCCAGCACATTCAGGTCGAGGCCCAGCTCCCCGTCTATCTTGATGATGTCCTTTTTGTTCATCTGCTGGCTGACCACATTTTTCATCAGCGCCACGGGGCAGTCCAGGCTCTCCAGCCCCAGGAAACGGTATATCTCCATTCCCTGACCGGCCTTGATGTGGTCGATGACGATGCCGTTTTTGATCGCGTCTACGTTCATAGCGTCCCTGCCTCCTTCAGCAGCATGAGAATAAGGGCCATGCGGGCAAATTTGCCGTTTGCCACCTGCTTGAAATAGCAGGCGCGGGGGTCTGCATCCACCGCGAGGGAAATTTCATTCACCCTGGGCAGCGGGTGGAGGATGATCATGTCCTGCCGGGCGGAGGTCAGCCGCTCCGGGGTCAGGATGTAGCTGTCCTTTAAGCGCAGGTAGTCCTCCTCGTTGAAAAACCGCTCCCGCTGTACGCGGGTCATGTACAGGGCGTCCAGCTCCGGCAGAGAGCCTTCCAGATCGGTGGTCTGGACATAGGGGATGCCCTGGGCCTCCAGGATGTCCTTTTTCACATAGCTGGGCAGCTTCAGCTCCTCCGGGGAGATAAGGACGAATCGGGTGCCGGGGTAGCGGCTCATGGCCTCCAGCAGGGAGTGGACGGTGCGGCCAAATTTCAGGTCGCCACATACGCCGATGGTCAGTCCGTCCAGATGGCCCTTTTCCCGCTGGATGGTCAGCAGGTCGGTCAGAGTCTGGGTGGGGTGGTTGTGGCCGCCGTCCCCGGCGTTTATCACCGGCACGGAGGCGTTCACGCTCGCCACATAGGGCGCGCCCTCCTTGGGATGGCGCATGGCGATGATGTCGGCGTAGCAGCTCACGGTCTTGGCTGTGTCCGCCACGCTCTCGCCCTTGGCGGCGGAGCTGGAATTGCCGTCAGAGACGGACAGCACGTTCCCGCCCAGATCGTATATGGCCGCCTCAAAGCTCAGCCTTGTCCGGGTGGACGGCTCAAAAAACAGCGTGGCAAGCTTCTTGCCATGGCATACCTCCGCATACTGCTTCGGATGGGCGATGATGTCGCTGGCCGTGGCGTTCAGCGCGGCGATTTCCTCTACAGACAGGTCTGCGATGCGGATAACGCTTCTCATAGCTTTGTCCCTCCTATCCAGCTCTCATCGCTGGGATTGTCCCGGAAGGCCAGCACCTGCGACGCCTCCCGGTCTGTGATGTAGCCCGCCTCGACCCCGGCGGCGGCCACCGCATCTAGGTTTGTGAGGCTTATGTTTTGAAGCCCGGCCTTTTCCAGCCGCTCCAGCCCCGCCTTCATGCCGTAGGTGAAGATGCTGGCGACGCCCAGCACCTCCGCTCCTGCGTCCCGCAGGGCCTGGGCCGTCTCGATGCAGCTTCCGGCGGTGGAGATGAGATCCTCTATGACCACCACCTTCTGCCCCGGCTCCAGGCGGCCCTCGATGCGGTTTTGCCGCCCGTGATCCTTGGCCCCGGAGCGGACATAGCCCATGGGCAGGCCCAGAATATGCCCCGCAATGGCGGCGTGGGCGATGCCCGCCGTGGCGGTACCCATCAGCACCTCCGCCGTGGGGTAGGCGGATTTCACCGTGTCCGCCAGGGAGTTTTCCACCAGATCCCGCACGGCGGGGGCGGTCAGTATCAGCCGGTTGTCGCAGTAGATGGGGCTTTTGATGCCGCTGGCCCAGGTGAACGGCTCCCCCGGCCGAAGAAACACAGCCCGGATGGAGAGCAGGGCCTTCGCAACTTGCTTGTCTGTCGTTTCCATAGTGCCTCCTGTATGATGAATTTAATTGTTATCGGTCAGAAATTCCCGCAGGCATTTTTCATAGGCAGCCACGGGGTCGGGAGCCTGGGTGATGGGGCGGCCCACCACGATGTAGTCCGAGCCGAGGCTTCTGGCCCCGGCGGGGGTGGTGACGCGCTGCTGGTCGTCCCCGGCGGCCCCGGCGAAGCGAACGCCGGGCGTGACGGTCAGAAAGCCATCCCCGCAGGCGGCGTGGATGGTTCCCGCCTCCAGGGGGGAGCAGACCACCCCGTTCAGGCCCGCCGCCTTGGCGGTGCGGGCATAGGAGGTAACAACCTCCTCCATGGGCCGGGGGATGAGAAGCTCCCGCTCCAGCCGTTCCTGGCTGGTGGAGGTAAGCTGAGTCACGGCAATCAGCAGAGGCCGCTGGCCGCCTCTGGAAAGCCCCTCGATGGCTGCCTCCATCATGGCGGAGCCTCCCGCCGCGTGGAGGTTCACCATATCCGCCCCCAGGTGGGACAGCACGCCCATAGCCCGGCCAACAGTATTGGGGATGTCGTGGAGCTTCAGGTCCAGAAAAACCGAATGGCCCCTGTCCTTGAGCCGCCTTACAATGTCCGGCCCCTGGGCATAGAAAAGCTCCATGCCGATCTTTACATAGGGCCTGGCCCGGCCCTGGAATTTGTCCAGAAAGGCCATGGTCTCCTCCCCGGAGGGGAAATCGCAGGCGATGATAACGTCCTTTGCCATATCAGTGCGCGCCTCCTATTATATCCGAAAGATTCTGTATTCCATATTTTTCCATCGTGTCCGGCAGATCGGCGATGATGTCCCGACAGGCATAGGGGTTTACGAGATTCGCGGCCCCGATCTCCACCGCCGTGGCCCCGGCCAGCAGCATTTCCAGCACATCCTCGGCGGACGATATGCCGCCCACGCCCACGATGGGGATGCTGACCGCCTCATAGACGGCGTACACCATCCGCAGGGCCACGGGGAATACCGCCGGGCCGGAGAGGCCGCCGGTGGTATTGGCCAGCAGGGGGCTTCGGGATTTCAGGTCTATCCGCATACCCAGCAGGGTGTTTATCAGGCTCACGCCGTCCGCCCCCGCGTCCTCGCAGGCTCTCGCGATGGCGGCGATGTCCGTCACGTTGGGGGAGAGCTTCATGATGACCGGCTTTGTGGTCACGGCCTTCACGGCCCTGACCACCTGGGCGGCCAGAGTGGGGTCGGCCCCGAAGCTCATGCCGCCCCCGTGGACGTTGGGACAGCTGATATTAACCTCCAGCCAGCCCACCTGGGGCTGGGCGTCCAGCAGACGGCAGGTCTCGGCGTATTCGTCGATGGAAAAGCCGCTGACGTTTGCCATCACGGGCTTGTGAAATACCTGGGAAAGCCTTGGCAGCTCCTGGCTGATGACCGCCTCCACGCCGGGGTTTTGCAGACCCACGGCGTTCAGCATCCCCTGAGGACACTCGGCAATGCGGGGTTGGGGATTGCCCGTCCGGGCCTGGCTGGTGGTACCCTTGAAGCTGAAGGAGCCGAGGCAGTCGATGTCGTAAAGCTCTGCGAACTCATACCCATAGCCAAAGGTTCCGCTGGCGGCCAGAACGGGGTTTTCCAGTCCCACGCCGCATAGATTGACGGCTGCGTTTACCATAAAAGCTCCTCCCTGTCAAAAATCGGGCCGTCCCGGCAGACCCGCCTGGGGCCGGAGCGGGTCTCGATGGTACAGCCCATGCAGGCCCCGAAGCCGCAGCCCATCCGGGCCTCCAGACTGTATTGCCCGCCGGTGCGGGCCAGGGCGTCGATACCCCGCAGCATGGCCGTGGGGCCGCAGGCGTAAAGATAGGTGTAGTCGTCCAGACCGGCCATGCCGTCCGTCACGAGACCCTTTTGCCCCGCGCTGCCGTCGGCGGTGCAGAGGAGGGGAGCAAGGCCCAGGGCCTTGAATTTGTCGAGATAAAAGATGTCTGCCGCCCGGTTGAAGCCCAAAATCACCGTGGGGCGCTTTCCCTCCGCCAGCAACGCACGGCACAGACTATATATCGGTGGCAGGCCCACGCCTCCCGCTACGAGCAGCGGGGCCGGGCCGCTTTGCGCGGTGTCGAAGCCGTTTCCCAGGCCGGTGAGAACGTCCAGCCTGTCCCCAGGCCGGAGGCCGGTCATTTCCGCAGTGCCGCTGCCGAGGATTTTATATAATATTGTGACCCGCTCCGGCTCATAGGAGCATACGGAGATGGGTCGCCGGAGGAATTTTCCCTCCAGCCGGATGTTCAGGAACTGCCCCGGCCCGGTGAAGGCGGTGCAGTCCCCCAAAAGGGTCATCTCATATACGTCCCCGGTCAGAGGGCGGTTTTCCTCAACGGTAAAAATTCCCTGCTTCACTGTCCGGCCTCCTTTGTCAGCATGGGGTCTATATAGACCTCCCGGCCCTGACAGACCGTCATGAGACACCGACCCCGGACGGGAAATCCCTCAAAGGGAGTAGCCCGGCCCAGGGAGGCAAATTCCTCCGGGTCTATCCGCCAGGTGTGGGCCAGGTCGAACAGGGCGAAGCCTGGGTCGCTTTCAAGGCCGAATCTGGCCCGCGGCGTGTCGCTCATCAGCGCCGTCAGCTTTTCCAGGGACAAAATGCCCGTCTCCACGAGACCGGTGTACAGCACGGGAAAGGAACATTCCAGCCCCACCACGCCCATGGGGCTGTCCTTCAGACCCCGGCTCTTTTCCTCCTGGCTGTGGGGGGCGTGGTCGGTGGCAATCATGTCGATGGTGCCGTCCAGAAGTCCTTCCAGCAGCGCCTGTCTGTCCTCTGGGCTGCGGAGGGGGGGATTCATTTTAAACCGCCCATCCTCCTGGAGCATGGAATCGTCCAGCAGCAAATAGTGGGGGGCCGTCTCGCAGGTGATATTTACCCCCTGGCTTTTGGCGTGACGGATAATCTCCACGCTCTCCTTCGTGGAGACGTGGCATACATGATAGGCGCAGCCGGTCTTTTCGGCGAGGGCCGCGTCCCGCCGGATGGGGGCGTATTCGCTCTCGGAGCATATTCCCCGGTGGCCGTGGGCGGCGGCGTAGGCCCCGTCGTGGATGTAGCCGCCGTGCAGGAGGGAATTGTCCTCGCAGTGGGCGGCGATGATTTTCCCCAGGGCTTTGGCCTTTTCCATGGCCTGTTCCATCATAGCCGGGTTCTGCACCCCCTTCCCGTCGTCCGAGAAGGCGGCGACATGGGGGGCCATGGCCTCCATATCCGCCAGCTCCTGCCCGTCCTCTCCTCTGGTGATGGCCCCGTAGGGGACGGTGGGGATGACCGCGTCCCGCCGGATGATAGAAAGCTCCTGCTCCAGTGTTTCCAGGCTGTCCGGCACGGGGTTCAGGTTCGGCATGGGGCATACCGCCGTATAGCCGCCCCTGGCCGCCGCCATGGTGCCGGTGCGTATGGTCTCCTTATAGGAAAAACCCGGCTCCCGCAGATGTACATGAACATCTGCCAAGCCGGGCAATATGCAAATAAAACGGCCATCCACCGCTGCCGCACTCTCAGGAGCGGGACCGGCGGGAAAAAACAGCTCTCCGTCCCGGATCAGAACGTCGCACCGGGAAAAGGAACCCTGTCGGTATATGCGGGTGTTTTTCAGATAAATGTTCATGCCGTTTCCTCCAAATGCAAAAAAGAACCCTGTCCGCGACAAGGCTCACTCCGCCGGAATACCGGCTCTCTCTTTATTCGCCTTGCCAACGTCCCGCATTGCGCATCAGGTGCTTTGGGTATTATGACACAAACCCCGCCCCTCGTCAATACCTGGCGGGGGGATTTTTTTGCGTTCAACTGCCGGGACGATTTCTGCGCTTCCTTGTGGAAATGACGAAAATCCCGGAAAACCTGTTGCAGAAACTGTGCGATTTTGAAAAAAAGGGTATTGCCAAAATATAATAAAGAGGAGTATAATAATGGGTACCAGAGAAAAAGCAACAATTTAACAAAGAACGCCCGACGGGGCGGGGCAGAGGAGGGGAAACCTGTTTTGGAGCAGAAAAGCCCATTTATCGAATTGCAGGACATCGTCAAGATATTTCCCGGCGTCCGGGCGCTGGACGGCGTTTCGTTCGACATTCAGGAGGGAGAGGTTCACGCCCTGTGCGGTGAGAACGGCGCGGGAAAATCCACCCTGATCAAGGTAATGACCGGCGCCCACGAGCGGGACGGCGGCGATTACCGCATCGACGGCCAGTCCGTTCATTTCAAGTCCACCACGGAGGCCATTGCGGCTGGTATATCCTGCGTGTATCAGGAGCTTTCCATCGCGCCTCAGTTGGACGTGGCCCATAACCTGTTTATTGGCCAGCTCCCCATGAAAAAGGGACTGGTGGATCATAAAACCCTTTACAGCGAGACCCAGCGCGTTCTGGATCAGCTCGATATGCCCATATCTCCCAAGGATATTGCGGGCGACCTGTCTGTGGGGCAGCAGCAGATGATCGAAATTGGCCGGGCCCTGATACGAAACGCCCGGTGCATTATCCTGGACGAGCCGACCTCCTCCCTGTCGGAGAAGGAGACGGAGACCCTTTTCCAAATCGTGCGGGAGCTGAAAAACGAGCATGGCATTGCCATCGTATACATCAGCCACAAGCTGGACGAGGTCATGGAGCTTTCCGACCGCATCACCGTTATCCGGGACGGGCAGAATATCTGCACCATGAAAACGGAGGAGACCACCCAGGACGAGCTGATCACCCACATGATTGGCCGCCCGCTGGAAAACCAATATCCCAGCAAGGAAGGCCGCCAGCAGGGAGAAGTCCTCATGGAGGTGGAGCATCTGACCGGCGCGGCCTTTGAGGATATATCCTTCCAGCTCCGGGCCGGAGAGGTTTTGGGCTTCTTTGGGCTTGTGGGCGCGGGACGCAGCGAGATCATGCGCGCCATCTTCGGCGTGGATAAGACTCTGGGCGGCTGTGTGAAGGTGGATGGCAAGACCCTGAGGAAAAACAGCACCCCTGCCGCCATCGAGGCTGGCATCGGCTTCTGCACCGAGGACAGAAAAAAGGAGGGCCTGGCCCTGGGTCTGACCATTCTCCTGAACGCCACCTCCGCCAAGCTCAATCAGCTTGCCCGCATCGGCGTTATCAACCGGCAGCGCCAGTTGGAGGACGCGGATAAATATGTGAAGGCCATGCGCACCAAGACCCCGTCTCTGACCCAGCTTGTGGGGAACCTCTCCGGCGGCAACCAGCAGAAGGTGGTGCTGGCCAAGTGGCTGACTCTGACGCCGAAAATCCTCATTGTGGACGAACCCACCCGCGGTATCGACGTGGGTTCCAAGGCGGAGATTTACGAGATCATCAACGAGCTGGCCCAGGATGGTATGGGCATTATTATGGTCTCCTCGGAAATAGAAGAAATTCTGGGCGTGTGCGATTCCGTTGTCACCATCTATGAGGGACACAAGACCGCCCAGCTCCCCATCGATGAAAATCTCACCAGCGAGACCGTTCTGGCCTGCTCCATCGGCAAGACGGACGTGCTGGAAAAGCTGAACAAAGGGGGTGCCGCCGAATGACCGAGACCATTGAATCCAAGAGCAAGGCTCTGGTAAAGAAATTTTTCAGCATGAACGGCGCGGCTGTGTTTGTGGCCATGATTGTGATCGCCGTGGTGTTTGAGATCATCCTGCAAATCACCCACGCCGGGAGCAGCTCCGGCCTGCTGTTCATTACCCCCTCGAACCTGATGATGATTCTGCGCCAGCAGGTGTATATTGGCATCATCGCCTTCGGCATGACCCTGGTCATGCTCACCGGGAACATCGACTTGTCCGTGGGCTATATGCTGACCTTCCTTTGTTCTGTCACGGCGAAGATCATGATGAGTACCAACAACACCTTCCTCACGGTGCTGGCCGTGCTGGCTGTGGGTCTTCTGTGCGGCCTGTTTAACGGCGTTCTGGTCAGCTATGTGCGCCTGAACTCCTTCATCACCACCCTGGGCGCCAGCTCTATATACAGCGCGTTTGCCCTGATTGTGTCCTCCGGCACGGTGCTGGTCATCGACTCCAACTGCGCCCCGTCCTTCCGGGCGCTGGGAACCTCGTCCATCGGGCCGATACATATTCTGATCGTCTGGTTTGTGATCGTGGCCGTGGTGCTGGGGCTTCTGCTTTCAAAGACCGTATACGGACAGCAGCTATACATGATTGGTGCAAACCCGGTGGCGGCCCGTTTCTCCGGCATTCGTTTCAAAAGAAACACCACCATCGCCTATGTGATACTGGGCCTGTGCGTGGCGCTGGCCGCCATCGTTATGATGGCAAACTCCCTCAGCTCCAACCCTCAGTCCGCCTCCGGCGCGGAGATGGAGGTCATCCTCTGCGTGGTGCTGGGCGGCTGCGCCGTCAGCGGCGGCAAGGGTTCCGTCTGGGGTACCATCATCGGCGTCCTGTTTTATGGCATCCTGTCCGCCGGGTTCACCAGCCTGCATATGTCCCAGTATTTGCAGTGGGTGGTCATGGGAGCGATCATGCTCTTTGCACTGTCGCTTGATGTACTCCAGTCGAAGGGGGTCAAACTGTGGAAAAGAAAGTAAAGGAAAACACGAACGGGGATAAAAGGCGTCTCACACGCTTTTTCAAGGACAATAACTCCATCCTCATCCTGGTCATCATGCTGTTTGTGGCTTTCGTCTTTGTGGACGGGTACAGCAACAGCTTCTATAACGTCATCAAATACACCGCCATGTACGGCCCGGTGTGCCTGGGCCTGGCTCTGGTGATGGTCACAGGCAACATCGACCTGTCCGCCGGATTCCAGGCGGGCCTGTCCGGGGTGACGCTGGTCATTGCCTTCAACGCCGTCTACGGCGTCACGGGAAGCGGCGCCCTGTCCCTGGTGGTGGGCGTCATCGTGGCCCTCCTGACCGGCGCCCTCTGCGGCGTAATCAACGGCTTTTTCGTGGCGAAGGTGGGAATTCCCGCCCTGATTGCTACTATTGCCTCGAACTACGCTTTTCAGGGCTTTGTGTACTATTTCGCCAAAAGCTCCTTTGCCCCGGAGGACGCGGCCATCGTGAAGCTTTTTGCCCAGACGAAGATATTCGGCCTGCGCTGGTTCGCCCCCTCGGTGATCGTCTTTTTGATCGTGGTCGCGCTGGTGTTTTTCTGGATGCGCAAGACCCGCTTCGGCAACCGCCTTCATGTGGTGGGCGATAACCCGGAGGCGGCTTCCTATGCCGGCATCAACGTGCAGAATACCGTGTGGGTGGCCTATGTGTTGTGTGGTATTCTCTCCGCCCTGACCGGATTTATCATGGTCTCCCAGGCGGGATACGCCATCTATACCCAGGGCAGCAGCCTTGCCACGTTGACCATCTCCTGCTGCGTCATCGGCGGCATCAAGATGACCGGCGGCAAGGGAACCGCCGTCCATGTGCTGATCGGCGTACTTATCATGCGTGTCATCTCCCAGATGATGACCTCCCTGTTCCTGCCCCAGTATTGGGTCAACTTCATCACCGGCGCTCTCCTGATCGTGGTACTCATCATCGACCGCTTCACCAGCGGCAAGAGTGTGGATGAGCTGTAATCAACTGTTGATAGCCGCGCCCCGGCGCGTTTGTCATAAAAAACAAAACTGAAAGGACGAATCACAAATGAAGAAACTTCTTGCCCTGCTCCTGGCTCTGGTCATGGTGCTGTCCCTGGCGGCCTGCTCTGGCAGCTCCGACACCGCTGCGGACACCACCAACGACACTGCCGAGGACGCTACCACCTCCGAGCAGTCCGGCGCTGCCGCCGCAGAAGGCGCGCAGGACGGCTGCAACATCGATTACTCCGATGTTGACCTGTCCGGGTACACGATTGGCTACGTGACCATCAACTCCTCCGCTCCCTGGGGCGGTCGTGTGGGTACCGAGCTTGCCCGCATTGCCGAGGAGTGCGGCGCAACGGTGAAGAGCCTGGACGCCCAGACTGTTGCGGACGACGTGACCAACTATTGTATGCAGATGATTGACGCCGGCGTGGACGCTCTGGCTGTGTTCGGCGGCGACCCCACCGCCATGGTGGACGTGGCCATCGCCTGCTCTGAGGCCGGCATCCCCCTGTTCCTCTGCGCCCTGGATGTGGCCGAGGAGGGCCGTGAGTACGCCACCGCCTGCATTGGCCCTGACCAGGAGGAGATGTGCTATCAGATCGGCCAGTACGTCATCGAGCAAAACGGCGCGGACGCGGGCCTGGACGTTGTCCAGATCTCCGGCGTGCCCTTCCTGATGGACTATCAGTATCGTGAGGCCGGCTTCGCCCGCGCCATGGAGGAGACCAACTATAACCTCTATGAGGCGGATTATGCTTATTCCTCTCGTACCGACGCCAAGACCTTCATGGAGCAGCACATCACTGCCGACGGCGATGAGATCGACATCGTCATGGGCTATGACGACGACCTGACCATGGGCGCTGTGGCTGCCATTCAGGAAGCCGGTCTGGGCGACCAGATCAAGGTCTACTCCCTGACGGGCCAGAACGACGCCATCCAGGCCGTGGCTGACGGCCAGATGGAGCTGACGGTCATGAACCGGGCCGACGACATTGCCGCTGAGACCTGCGTGGCCATGGCCGAGTATCTGAACGAGGGTTCCACCGAGTATTATCATTACACCCCGCTGACCTACATCACCGCCGAGAACGTGGCCGACTACATCGGCCAGGGCGAGTTCTGATCCTAATCTATCCCAAAATCAGGCCGGGCCGCGTAAGCGGCCTGGCTTTTTTGATTGACAAAGCGGGGCGCGGAGGGTATAGTTTGGGTATGAATGTATATGATTTTGACAAAACCATCTATCCTGTGGACAGTACCCTGGAATTTTACCGCTGGTGTTTAAAGCGTTATCCCCGGTGCCGCCGAACCCTTTTGTGGTCGGCCTGGGCGGGGATCAGCATGGGCCTGCGCCTGCGGAGCCGGACAAAGGGGAAGCGGAATCTGTTCCGCTTTCTGCCCTATGTGCCGCCGGAAGCCCCGGCGCTTTTCTGGCAGGAACATCTGAAAAACATAAATCCCTGGTACCTGACCCAGCGGCGGGAGGACGACCTGGTCATCTCCGCCAGCCCGGAGTTTCTCCTCCGCCCCGTGGCGGAGGCCCTGGGCTTTGCCCTGATCGCCTCCCCGGTGGAGCAGGCCACGGGCCGCTACCTGGGGGTCAACTGCAACGGCGCGGAGAAGGTGCGCCGCTACCGGGAGATATACGGGGACACGCCCATAGAGGGCTTCTGGTCGGACTCCCGGGGGGACAGCCCCATGGCGGCCATCGCGGAGCGGGCCTATCTGGTAAAGGGCCAGGAGCTGCGGCCCTGGTAGGGGGTTGTGAATAATGCTCACAATTTTTGCTGAAATTTCGCGGAAATTGGAGTATGCGCCTCTTGCCAAGAGGCGTTTGGTCGTGTAAAATTATTTTGTGCTAAAAGAAAAATTCTCGAAAAATTATAATGTTGAAGTGAGCGGGGAGGGTATGAAGCCATGTGGCTTTTGGAAGAGCGTATCCTGGCGGACGGAAAGGTTCGCCCCGGCGGCGTTTTGAAGGTGGACGGATTTTTGAACCACCAGATGGACATGGAGCTGTTTCAGGTGCTGGCAGACCAGTGGCACCAGGCGTTTCAAAATGACGGCGTGAACAAGATTCTGACCATCGAGGCCTCCGGCATCGGGCTTGCCTGCTTCGCGGGCGTGGCCTTTCACTGCCCCGTTCTGTTCGCCAAAAAGACCAAGACCAAAAATATCGACGGCAGCGTCTACACCACCCGGGTGGAGAGCTTCACCCACGGGAATGTCTACGATGTGATCGTGTCGAAGGAATATCTCCGGTCTGAGGATCGGGTGCTTCTCATTGACGACTTCCTCGCCAACGGCGCGGCTCTGGACGGACTTTGCGATCTTGTCCGCCAGGCGGGGGCGACTCTTGTGGGAGCCGGCATCGCCATAGAAAAATGCTTTCAGCCGGGGGGCGAACGACTCCGCGCCCGCGGCCTGCGTATCGAATCCCTGGCCCGCGTTCGTTCCATGACGGACGAAGGCGGCATCGAGTTTGAGCCGTGATTGTTAATCTGTAACCCAGCAAATTTATTGGTTGATTGCATAATGAAGATGGACACTTGAAAAAGAAAATCCATAGTGA
>JAJQCH010000043.1 GCA_021202795.1 Oscillospiraceae bacterium | reverse complement strand
GATTCAATCGCTATGGATTTTTTAGGTGTTCAACTTCATTTTACAATCGACCATTATAAAATCATCCGTTTTCTCTGGAAATAGCGCAATTACATATGTGTTGCTTCCTGTATGATTAATTGACGTTGTAGAATCAATCGTTATTGTACCCGTATTGAACTGAATTGCATATCCCGAAGACACAGTAAGCTCAACATTCGTCAAGGTCAGGTCTCCAGTTCCATAAACTTCATCATTGGTAATATCTTGCGCAATGCCCGTCGTGCAGTTCAGCGTACCGTTTTGTAGGACAAGGTCTGCATCCCCTTGCATCATGATGTGGTATGCGTTCAGCGTATGGCCGTCCAGCTCCAGCGTCATGCTCGTAGTGATATATGTTTGAGTAGCCTCGATGGTCTGATTAGTCAGCAGTCGTACAGTCTCGCCTTCCTTTGCTACGTCGATGGCCGTTGCAACAGAATCCGTATACACAACCCCCGTATCATCATTGATCGCCACGCCTTCGCCGTTCACCACCAGCCATGCGTTGGCGGCGTCTGCAAAGGGTTCGGCCTGGATGATATAGCCCTGGAAGGTCAGGGAGATGTCATCGTCGGCGTTTTCCATGTCGCTATTCGTCAGGGACGCGGAATAATAGACCTTGTTGCCTGCCAGGACGCTAAGCGTAGCGGTGTTGGTTTCGCCCTCCGTGTCATCATACTTCAAAAGCTGATAGTAGACGTTGGTAGTTGTCACATTGTCATCTTCGTTCTCGTTCACAGTGGGATCCTCCAGCGGCGTCCAGCCGTTTGCTATGTACCAGGTCACAAGGTCGTCCGTGGCATCTGTTACCTCCACGAACACATAGGAGTCCAGCGTATAGGTCGCCGTGATCGTCGGGTTCTTGTCCTGGCTGGTGCCGGGGATGATGTCGTAGCCTTCTGTGGTCTCGTTGATGTCAACGCTGTTCTGGTTTGGGTCAAACGTGTTTTTTACCGAATTTGTCTCGCTGGTCAAATACGCATAGGTGCCGCCCAGAACCAGGGCCGCGGCCAGCGTAACGGCAGCCGCCGTTATGGCGATGTTCTTCTTTTTCACTGCTTCAAGTCCCTCCCCTTGATATATTTTGCCTGTATACCCGCCGCCCGAATAAAGACGGCAGGGCAGGCGGCATGACCAAAGGCCATGCCGCCCACCGCACAAGTAACAGGTGTGCGACGATTTGGGTTAATTTGTTTGCAGCTTTTACTAAGCCGTCACTACAGCCGCGCCATTATTTTTTACTACGCGAGGCAGTTGAAGTTTTATTATTCTTCGCTGCTAGTGCTACTATAGCTGTCGGTCTCGACTGCAGTTGTTCCATTAATTGTAACGGAATAGTCCTCGGCTACTGTATACACAAAGTAAGTATCCACATCCGAACCTGTCACGACAACATCCCCGGTCACTTTATCGCTTTCACCATTGGTCGTGCAGGCTAAAGAATACCCTGTGGTGCAGGATCCGTTGCCAGACGCCGATGCATCCTGTTCATCTGCGGTAGCTTTCAACGTGGAATTTGTGATTGTTGCATTGGTGTGCTTGAACTCCACTGCAGTGGGGCCAGAGATTGTGCAGTTGTTAATATTCAGCGTCTGCTTCTCTCTGCCATCCGCGCTCGAATTGGACACATAAACGCCTACGCCATAACTATCAGTGATGGTGCTGTTTGTCAGCGTAATTGTCACGGGCGAGTAAGAACCGTTCTGATAGGCACCGAAATAATTCGAGGTGATGGTGCAGTCGTCAATAGTAATTACATTGTTTGCACCCGTACTCATAACACCTATTGCAGCGTCATCAGTAACATTGTCGGCGTCGCTCGCAGTAATTGTGGAACTGGTGATGGTAAGGGTGCTACCACTGCTGTTGCCGTTGACGCCCGAACCCTCAAGCCGCACCGCCATGCCAGCGGACGAAATTGCGCTGTCCGTGATGGTGACATCGCTCGATTGGGCATACACCGCCCTATAGCTCGTTGAAGTCACACTGCTGCCATCAATGACAACATCTGCGCCCCAAGCGTACACCGCTGTCGAAGCCGCCGTCACATCAACATCGCTCAATGTGAGAGTAGTGCCATCCCCCACACTGCTAGCTACCGCAGAAACGCCATAGCCGCTTGAACTAGAGACAGCACCGTCGACCAGCGTCAATTCTGCGCCGCCGCTGACGCTCAGACTGTTGTTCGAATCGACAGCCAGCGTATTCCCGTTCAGCTCGATGACGATATCACTCGTAACGGAAATGGCGGATGTGAGCGTTATGGCATCGCTTTCATTGTCCGCATCAGCCAGGAGAATCACTGTTGTTCCATCGTTGCTCGCTGCAGCGGAAATTGCAGCAGCTAGAGACTCATAGTCAGCGTCAACTGACACATAAGTTGCTCCTGTGACATAGGTATCCGCCTGTCCACTGGCAATCAGATATGCTACGGCGGGATCTACATAGGGGTTGTCTTCGTCACTCAATGTTGCCTGGATGATGTACGCCTGGAAGGTCAGGGAAATGTTATACTCTCCATAAGTCGCTATTACAGTCGCCACTTCTTCATTGGTGATGGTGCTGGAATAGGAAACCTGGTTGTCCTTGAGAACGGAAAGTGTTACATCCGTACCCTCGCCCGTCAGGAGCTGATAGTAGACATAGGTGGTAACACCATCAACCGTTTCTGAGGACAGCAGCGTCCACCCGTCCGCGATTTCCCAATCCACCAAGTCATAGGTAGAATCCGTGACCTCCACGAACACATAGGAGTCCAGCGTATAGGTCACCGTGACCGTCGGGTCTTTCTCCTGGCTGGTGCCAGGGACAATATCGTAGTCTTCCCCGGTTGACTCGTCCAGCTCTACATCGTTGTAGTTCGTATCGAACTCGTTCGTTACTGGATCTGTACTGCCGGACAGATAGGCATAGGTGCCGCCGCCCAGAACCAGCACCACTGCCAGTGCGATGGCAGTCGCCGTCACTGCAATATTTTTCTTTTTCACTGTTTCAGGTCCCTTTCTTATCATAATTTTTTTGGTTGATTGCATAATGAAGATGGACACTTGAAAAAGAAAATCCATAG
>JAJQCH010000172.1 GCA_021202795.1 Oscillospiraceae bacterium | reverse complement strand
ATCACTATGGATTTTCTTTTTCAAGTGTCCATCTTCATTATGCAATCAACCATTGCTGAAAGCGTTGGTGAATCTATAAAAAAGGCTTGCAAAGCCGGGGCCTGTCTGGTATAATACCATGGCTTGCCAATTACGCACGAACGCCGACGCGCGGCCCGGTTCCTCTTTGGATGGCCGTAAGGATGAAGCGTTCGGAGGGTAAAACTGAATAAAAAAAGGAGGATATAACGTAATGGCAGTAGTTTCCATGAAACAGCTCCTGGAGGCTGGCGTGCATTTCGGGCATCAGACCCGCCGCTGGAACCCCAAGATGGCCGAGTACATCTATATGGAGCGCAACGGCATTTATATCATTGACCTGCAAAAGACGGTCAAAAAGCTGGAGGAAGCCTATGACTTCGTCCGTTCCCTGGCGGAGAGCGGCCAGACCATCCTGTTCGTCGGCACCAAGAAGCAGGCCCACGACGCGGTGAAGGAAGAGGCGTCCCGTGTGGGGATGTACTATGTGAACGCCCGCTGGCTCGGCGGTATGCTCACAAACTTCAAGACCATGCGTACCCGCGTTGACCGCATGAATCAGCTTCAGCGTATGTCGGAGGACGGCACCTTCGATATGCTGCCCAAGAAGGAAGTCATGAAGCTGATGAGCGAGCAGGCAAAGCTTGAGAAATATCTCGGCGGCGTGAAGGATATGAAGCGTCTTCCCGGCGCCCTGTTTGTCATCGACCCCCGCAAGGAGCATAACGCCATTGCGGAAGCCCGGAAGCTGCACATCCCCATCGTGGCCATCGTGGACACCAACTGCGACCCGGACGAGGTGGACTATGTGATTCCCGGCAACGACGACGCCATCCGCGCCATCCGGCTGATCTCCGCCACCATTGCAAACGCCGTCCAGGAGGGCCGTCAGGGTGAGGACGCCGAGGTCGAAGCTGCGCCGGAAGAGATGCCTGCGAAGGAGGAAGAATAATTATGGCTGCTGTTACTGCTGCAATGGTCAATGAGCTGCGCCAGGCTACCGGCGCAGGTCTGATGGACTGCAAAAAGGCCCTGGTCGCCTGCGAGGGCGATATGGACAAGGCCGTGGATTATCTTCGGGAAAAGGGCCTTGCCAGTGCCGGCAAAAAGGCCAGCCGCATCGCCGCCGAGGGCATGGCATATGCCGCCGTGGTGGACGGCGTGGGCGTGGCCGTGGAAGTTAACTGCGAGAGCGACTTTGTAGCTGGAAACGATCTGTTCAAGAGCTTCGTCACCGACCTGGCTACCGTGATCGCCAAGGAGAACCCCGCCGACGTGGACGCTCTGATGGCCGCCCCCTGGGTGGATGGGAAGACCACCGTGGCCGACGCGAAAAACGAGCTGTTCCTCTCTGTGCGGGAGAATATGCAGATCCGCCGCTTTGAGCGGGTGGCTGAGGGCGTGAACGTGCCTTACGTCCACATGAACGGCAAGATCGGCGTGCTTGTCACCCTGGACACCGCCAGCACCGACCCCGCCGTCATCGAGCTTGGCAAGGACATCGCCATGCAGATCGCCGCTATGCGGCCTCAGTTCCTGGATAAATCCATGGTGGACGAGGCGTTTGTGGCCCACGAAAAGGAAGTCCGTCTGGCCCAGGCCAAGCAGGATCCGAAGAACGCCAAGAAGCCCGACGCCATCATTGAGAAGATCGTCATGGGCGGCGTGGAGAAAATGTACAAGGAGATCTGCCTGCTCCAGCAGGCCTTCGTCAAGGGCGAGGGAGAGGACGTCTCCGCTCATGTGGCCGCCGTCGCCAAGGCGGTGGGCGCCCCCATCTCCGTGAAGGGATACATTCGCTTTGAAAAGGGCGAGGGCATTGAAAAGCGCGAGGACGACCTGGCTGCTGAAGTGGCCAAGCTGACCCAGGGCTAAAAAAAGATTTAAACGCATCAGCGGGGTATTATCAAAACGTTTGTGATTTGATAATATCCCGCTTTTTTGTCCGCCCGTGTGGTGGAGGGGCTTTACAGAATGGGCGGGAGGAATTATAATTATTTTAGAATCATTATCGGGAGGGGCGCGGCATGGCGGACAGAGATAAAAATACGCAGGACGGGAAGAAGAAAAAGAGCGGCTCCTACGTCAGCTATAAATCCATGGGCCTGATAGCGGGTCTGCTGTTTGGCGTGGCCTATGGCGCAATCCTGGACAGTTATGGCCTGGGAATCCCTTTGGGGGTCTGTATGGGAGTGTGCATCGGGGCCGTTTTAGACAGGCAGAAAAGAAAATGACCATGGAGCTTAGAAATCAAGACAGATTACTATACGAGAAAACCTTCGACGTGGCCATGCGGGACTGCGATATGTTCCGGCGGCTGAAGCCCTCTGCGGTGCTGACCCTGTTTCAGGACTGCTCCGAGGATCTGACGGAAAACTGGGGTGTGGGCCTGGACTGTATGCTGGACAGCGGCTTTATCTGGGTGGTAGCCAGGGTGAGCTGCCAGGTGAAGGCCCTGCCCTGTCACGGCCAGCCCGTTACCTTCCGGGGCTGGGTGGGCCGGAGCCAGATGGGCATTTACCCCTACTCCTATCATATTTTGGATCAGGAGGGGCGGGAGCTGATCACCGGCAGCTCTCTTTGGACGCTGGCCGATGTACAGACTCACTCCATGATGGGTTCCAATGTGCCAAGGCTGGAGCTGCCCAGCCCGGAGGGAGAGGATTCCTTCCTGCCGAAAATGCGCCGCATCCCGAACCCGGCCTCTTTCCAGACGGTCTCCCGCCAGGTACGCTACAGCGAAACGGACATAAACGGACACCTGACCAACGCCAAATACCTGGATTGGGTCTGTGACCTGGCTCCCCAGGAGTTTCACAGAACCCACCCCATGACCGGCCTGCGGATAGACTACCGGGCCGAATGTCGTCCCGGCGAGGACATAGCCCTTGACTGGGCGCTGGACGATACCTGCCTGTGGTGCCGCAGCCAGGGCCGCTTCACAGCGGCGGTGTTTTTCTGATATATGGAGAAACTCCCCATTAAAAGGAGCCTTTTAATGGGGAGTTTATTTATATTATATTTTGCAAATTGCAAGTGCAAGTTGGACACTCGGTAGAATGAATTTATGAACC
>JAJQCH010000050.1 GCA_021202795.1 Oscillospiraceae bacterium | reverse complement strand
GATTGTGTCAATAGTTTTGTGTAAACTTTCAAGAGCTTCTTGCTTCAGTGCAGGTCACTGTCTTCATTAACCCATGACCCGGATGGTATCGCCGTCCGCTTCCTGTGTCAAGGGTAAAGCGAGCGCCCATGGCGCCCTTGACACAGGAAGCGGCCAGCGATGTTGGACGGTCAAGGGGTTAATGAATCAGGCTGCATCCTGTGATGCTGCCTCTTCAACGGCAGAATAGCGCTGGCTGAACATTTCCAATAGTTCGAACTCTGCCTGCCCGAAGCCCTTATGTACGCGCCCGCTGTGCTTCCTGTTGTACTCGCTGTAGTAGCAACAGACAAAACGCTCCAGTGAAGGCTCATTTGGAAACTGCTCCTTGACTTTCGACCTGTGCTTCAGCCCCTTGTTGTTATTTTCAATCAGGTTTGAGGTATATATGCTCTGCCTGATAGACTTCGGATATTTGTAGAAGGAGAACAGGCTTGCCCGATTGGAGAAAGTCCTACGGATTTTCGGATATTTCTTTTCGTACTTCTCTATAAAGGCATCCAGTTCCTGCTCCGCAGAAGCCGCATCCTCCTGCGTATAGACAACCCTGAGCGCACCCAGGACTTCCTTCCGGTCCTTTTCCCGAACCACTCTGGCGACAGAGCGGCTCAGATGAACCCAGCAGCTCTGGTGGTCTGCTTTGGGAAACTGGCGTTTCACAGCGTCAGCCATCCCGGCAAGCCCATCCGATACGAAGAGCAGAACTTCCTTCAGCCCTCGTTGCTTCAATCCCGTGAGCATTTCCTCATAGTTTACCGCTGACTCGGAGGGGTAAAGGGCATATTCAAGGATTTCCTTGCTTCCGTCCGGCGTGATCCCGAGGATAACGTGCAGAGCCTCTTTCGCCACGCAATCCCTGCGGAGGCTGAGATATGTCGCATCGCAATAGACCACGGCGTACCGGGCGGATACATTACGGGAATGGAACTCATCAACCTGCCCCTTTACTGTCCTGGCAATGTTCGAAACTGTGGTCGGCGTATAATGGTGGCCGTACATTTTCTCGATGAGGTCGCTGATCTCTCGGGTGCTGATGCCCTTGCGGTATAGCTGGATGATGGTGGTCTCCAAAGCGTCAGAACGACGCTGGTAATCCGGGAGGGTATGCTGGTGGAACCCCCCATTGCGATCCCGTGGGACTACAATATTCAGCTCACCATATCGGGTTTTAAAGGTGCGTTTGTAGCTGCCATTGCGGTTGTTGCCGCTGCCCCATCCAGCGGAGTCATATTTCTCATAGCCCAGGAAAGAGGACAACTCTGCTTGGAGGAGGTCATTTACAGCCGCTTCTAGATGCTGGCAGAAAAATTCGTCAACAGAATCACCTTTTAGTAGCGCATTCATAAGTTTTGTGTTAAAATCAGACATAGAAGGAACCTCGCTTTCTTGTGTGTTTGTATTGATCACCTAACACTTTACAAGAAGCCGGTTCCTTCTTCAATACTTGGAACCAAACCTATGAACTTTACACAAACTATTATACACTACCCCGGGAACTCGCAGTGCATAAAGACAACCGCTATACACGCAATTCCTTTCAAAGCATCAAATCCGGGAACTCTGGTTTTCTCTCTTGCTGACATCAGTAAATACTCACTTTCTTCGCTGCTGCAATGATTGCAGGATAATCCTTTACCTTAAGCTCATACAAGGCTTCCATTCCTAATTCAGGGAAAGCAACCAGCCGCGTTTCTAGTGTGTTATTACCCAAGAGCGCAGTGACCGGTGGTATGACTGCATAAACTGCGTTCTGTTCATCCAGCATTTTCACAGTTTCTTCTTTGATCGCACCTTTCCCGAGATGTATCTTCACACCCGCTTGGGAAAGCGTCGCGAAACTGCCTTCTATCTCAATCTTTCCGCTTGTTGTAGGGCCAACCCCAGCCGGGCTTACAGCTGTGTGAAAGATCACACTTCCCTGCAGGTGAATATCCGTATTCTTTATTTCCCCGGATTCAACAAGCGCACAGACTTTTGGCAGCACCGCATCTCGTCCACAGTATATGTATCCGGATATCAAAACCTGATCGCCGACTTTGAGTTCTCTTACCTCTTCTTCCCTAATCGGCGTTGTTAATTTTTTCATTACTATCTCCTCTTGTAGCTCTATTTATTGCCTCAAACACCGAACAACTTCAGGTATTCCCCTTCACTTTCAATCACACCATAGGCTCTAGATCTCATCATGATCCGCTCTGCCCATCGTCTGTGTGGGCCAATCTCGTTCATTTTGTTTGCATTGCTGCTCTTAATGACACCGCCGCTTGTATTCATAATCTGATATGCATCTTCATACTCTTCTCTCGTAACGGCCTGAATGCCATTTACATAATTGATATGCGTCGGATGGATGATTGTCTTTCCCACAAATCCGTTTGCCTTATCCAGTATCAGCTCACGCATCAGTCCATCAACGGCATCATTGACCAGCGGTTCACGTCTAAGCAGGGATTCTTTCAAGCTGATATTTGGCAACGTCTCTTGGAATTTCATGCTCATATTGATACGAAAATACTCCCATACAGAACCCGATACCGTATAATCATTATCTCTGGTATATACGTTCAGGATGTCCATCAGAATATCCCTGACCGTCATAATGTCGTAAATTGTGTAGTTGATGTCTCGCCTTGCACCAAAAATTGCGGAAAAATCAGTTGCTCCAACACGGACATTCAACACCAGTTCCTTCCGCTCATCCAGAATGCGTTTGATTGCAACCAGTTCCTCCATTCTGTGTTCTTTATAAGCAACACGTCTATCCTCCAAAATCGGCATACCGTAAAGCACTTCTCCGAACTTTGCATTATATTCTTCCAGCAAGCCAAAATATCGGGCACCGTTCACAGAATTAAACTTTGGAAAATTAAATCCTGTTATTAAATGAATATGTTCGGGCCTTAGCATCCGGGCAAACCGTTTGAACTGTTCTACAGACCTGACACGGAAAATCAGTAGAGGCATATCCTTATAATCAAAGGTTCCCTTTGCAATCGCCTCGTTGATCTCGTCAAGGAGATGAATGCAGTTTTTTTCCGCTTCCGGGACGTCTTCTTCCCTGCAAGCATCCTCAAAACACATCACCATCGAGGTGAGACCAGGATACTTACTTGTCAGGATTGCGTTAAAGAAATCTTTGGTTCCTGGCATATACATGGTCGCGCCAAGGCAGTACTGTAGCAAATCGCGCTCAGTGTATTTATTGAAATCCTCCGGATCTACTACAAATTGAAAACCCGGATTATATTTATGATGTACCATCTGAACCTATCCTCCTAAAAATATTTAAGATACAGATCCTTTCGCATAATGCTGATTCCATCAGGATCATAAACTTCCATTCGACCCATGGCTGTTTTTATTTTCCACAGCAGGTCATCTTTTGTTTCCGCTTTTACCAAGAATGCAGCAATTCTGCTGCCGCTGGCCCGGTCATCTGAGATATGCATTCCCTTTGTCTTGTGAAAATGGATGCTTTCAATAATGCCGTCTTTTACAAGTTCTTCAGCTCCTTCCAGGTGATCAAACTCTCCTGGGACTCCATATATCAAATTAACCGTACAGAGATTTTTTGGTGCTACATAATGCGGTGTTACCGGTATCTGCAGATAAGAATCGATCGTTGCTTCCAGAATATCGAATTCCGTGTTATCCAAGATTGTCTGGTAACTGATTCCGCCGCCGACACGCGGCGCAAATTCTATGATTGAAATATCATCTCCATTGATGAGTACCTGCACATGAAGAGGTGTATTATTCAAGTCAAATGCCTGCGCAATATCGATCACGGCCGTTTCAATCTTTTGAAACGCTCTCTGTGACATCTGAGCAGGAGCAAGTGTGGCAAAACACTTCAGCACCTGTTCATTTCCTTCTATAACACTCATGCGCTGGGAAATCATAATAATATGTGCCCGTTCATCTGCAACAAAGGCATACACGCTGACTTCTAAACCTTCTACGAATTCTTCTACCACTGTGCGTCCGTTACGGCTGATTATTTTCGCGTCCGCCAGATATGTAAGCATTTCCTCCTTGTTGTATGCTTTTTTTACGCCGGAAGCTGCGCAGGAATCCGCTGGCTTTACCATTACCGGGTAGCGAAGCCTCAAACCTTGTGGTTCCTCGCCCTTTTCTAAATATATGTATCTTGAAGTGGGTATACCGTGCTCATACATTACCTGCTTCATGTAACCCTTATTGGTTATCCTGGATGCAAGATCATAGCTGTATGGATGCGGAAGTCCAAGCTGTTCAGCAACATAGCAGGCTGTAATATTTGCTTGATCCACACAGGCACTGATCACTAGGTCTGCGTGGTACTCTTTCGCGATTTTGCAGACTGTTTCCTGGTCTAAAGTGCTTTCCTGGATGTGGAGATCCGCTACTGCTTTTGCCGGTGGATTATCCAGATAATCCACCAAGATCGTATAAAATTCTCTCTTCTGAAGTCTTCTTATTAATTCTGTATGTGGCGCTGTCCCGCCTAAAACAATTGATGTCCTTTTTCTCATGCTGCAAGCCCTCCTCTATAATCAAGAGAGCTGGGCAACGGAATATGTTCTCCACAATACAGAATAATTAAATTTTTATTTACCCCCCCCACAGACCCGAGATAGAGATCTTTACGCATAATGCTGTTCCCTGAACGATCTAAAATGTCCAATTGTTCAAATGCTAACTTAATTTTGACTTGTACTTCATCCATTGTTTTGCCTTTCACATGAAAAGCACCTACTCGGCTGGAACTGTTAAAGTGATCATTTATCTCCGTCCCTGAACTTTTGTAGGGTACGTACCTTTCAATTACCTTGTTCGAGATAAGCTCATCTGTGCCAGTCACTTTATCCAAAACAGCGCTTCTTCCGTAGATTACATTCGTGACATAAATGTCATCCGGTTCTGTTCTGCATACATCGACTTCGTTTCCAAGATAAGAGTCGATGGAGGCTGAAAGAATATCGAATCCTGTACTTTCCTCTATAACCTTATAGCTCAGGCCCCCACCTATTCTTGGTGCAAATTCTATAACGCTAATCTTTCCATCCTTAATTACACTTTGGAAAAACAATGGGGTATTGTCCAAATGGAAAGCCTTTGCAATTTCTGTGGCAATCTCCTCTGCCTGCTCATTTTCTTCCTGTGTAAGCTGCGCTGGATAGACAATAGAATAACAGCGTATAACCCTCTCCATACCCTCTACGACACTGTGCCTTTCATTTGTCAAAAGCAGGTGTGCTTTCCCCTTGGTTATGTAAAAGTAAGCACTTATTTCCTGACCATCCATATAGCCTTCAACAATTGCCTTATTATTTCTGCTGATTTTAATTGCTGCATCCAAATATTTCTTCAGCTCATCATCATTTTCAGCTTTTACAACCCCATTTGATGTATTACTGTCCGCAGGTTTAACCATCACGGGATATGCCACATCGAGATCCGCGAAATCATACGTTTTATCTATGTAAAAAAATGCTGACGTTGGTATCCCTTGTTGAAGCATGACCTTTTTCATATATCCCTTATTTGTAATTTTCTCTGCAATCTCATATGAATAAGGTGTGTGCAATCCAAGTCTTTCATTTACATAACACGCAGTAATATTTGCCTGGTCAACGCAAGCACTTATAACTAATTTGGCATGATGTTCCTGCGCTATATTCAGCACCGCTTCTCTATCTAAAGTGCTTGCCTGGATGTGGAAGTCTGCTACTGCTTTAGCCGGTGGATTATCCAGATAATCCACGAGGATTGTGTAATAACCCCTATTCTGGAGTCTCTTTATCAATTCAGCGTGAGGAGCAGTACCGCCTAAGACGATTGCAATTTTTTCGCATCTTCCCATTATTCTCTTCCCCTTACTTAATACTCCCCTTCGGTGACTGCACAGCTTCCGGGTAATACTGATCAATCATGCGCTTTACGAGACTGACCTGTTTTGCTCTCTGTTTTGCATCACTCTCCGTGCTGTCCCAGCTGTGAGTAGCAGCAACTGAACCGCCGGTCTTTAAATAAATCGGAGCCGCAATACGAATCATCTCCGGTACTTCATAATGACGAATGAAGCCACCGGTAGACTTCGGATTCTCTGTATGTATGTCAATAGGAATATCAATTGCCGCACGCATGGACGCCATCATCTGAAGCTGGATGTCCCGGACGGGGTTGATCGAGTTTGCCCCGATGCTTTCCAATAGTTTTGCCGAGCAAGGATTCCCATGGCCTGCATGGGCAGATACTTTAAAGTGGCAATCAGCAGGAATTTCTCCAGCTTTACGCATCTCATTTAAGAGCCACAGGCAACCCTCATCGTATACAAGGAAAGACCGGCAGCCAAACGATGCCGCACGTTTTACATCCTCGACCGCACGGACAATCTGTTCCTGCCCCCGAAGACGATAGCCCATGCGGACGCCTTCCTCCGTATGGACTGAAGCGCTTGTATCGGTTGTTGCCCTAGGTCCAACAGCAAGGATAAGATCAGTCTCGGCCTTTTTTGCCAGGCGTACCATTTCTATAATTTCGTTATCTGTTAGCATCATAATGCCTTTGGTCTGGGTTACGCGGTGTAGCCAGATACCATACTGTTCCATCGTCTCCAGAAGAACTTCCATAACTTTCGGCCCCTGTATCCCAGGCACCTCAAAGCGATATTGCCCGCCATCACGGAATCGCTTCTCCGAAGTAGGAAGACTATATAAGTCGCCTTCCGGCATACCAATTGATTTCAAGAATGCTCTCGTTTCTTCCATCAGTTTTCCCTCCAATCATTCTCTTCTATAATTTGAAACAGTTGCTTTATCGTATTTTCACTGTGAGAATATACGAAATCTAAAACAGCCTTTGCCTGCAATTCCGCAACGCCTGCATATCCAGTCAATGAGTAAAACTTATCTTGCAGCTCCTTTTTACTAATTGGATTCTCAGGCTCTCCTTTAGGATAATCTACACGTGCCTCCAAAACTTTCCCGTCCGCAGCATATACCTTTACAACCGCAGTACGTTTTGCAGGCACCAATGCGGAAAGATCTGGGTCTTCTTCCACCGTGACCTTACGTGTCAAAGCCAATATCTCACCGTCAGTCACCATATCTTCAGTAAACATCTCCATTCCGCACTTCTGTTTTATATAAGCAACAGCTACGCTGTACGGAATGCTCATTTTTGCAGAGTTGATACCATCGATCTCTGTATGGTCATGACCATATACGGCAAGATCGTATGTCTTTACACGAATCTCTTTAATGTCTTCTGGTTGTATAGCCTCCTGTTTGCTTAGCGTTAATGCTGCCTCCACCGGAGCATGGCAATGTCTGCATGCAGCATACGGTTTCATATACGTGCCCTCAATAGCAAACTCTTTTACCGGAGTCAGTAATTGTCCTATATCAAAATCTGAGGAAAGGTTTCTGGCAAAACCTCTTGCTCCACCAAGAACATCATCGGGCCCGGTAAATAATTTCCCATATAACGCAGCATTTACTCCAGCCACCGCAGCATTGGCAACATTATATGGCTTTTGCTCCGATTTCCCTGTGATAACTTCCAATAGACCCGCCCCAGATGTAGCCGCAGCACTGAGAACATTCTGCATTTCTGATTCATCGTACTGTAACAACGCAGCTACAGCCATAGCACATCCTATTGTTCCATATGTCCCACTGGCATGAAAACCTCTTTTTTTATGTCCTGGCTGTATTGCACTTGCAATACGAACGGACGTCTCATATCCCACTACAGCCGCACGAAGCGTTTGTTCTACGGTGCAATTTTTGACTTCAGCAACGCCAAGCAAAGCGGAAAATATGGGAGCTTCCATATGCGCCATTGCCCGTCGATGCCCGTCATCTAATTCTAAAGTATGCGCATTAAAGGCATTTAATAGGATTGCGCTGTTTAGAGATGTCTTATCTTTATGTCCAATTACATGACTCTCCCCGCCGAGACATCCTTGCTCTAAATACTTATGATTTAACGAATGATTTACATGGCTACCGCCCATAGTAACTGCTAAATAATCTGCAAGCCTGTCCTTAGCTAACTCTATAATTTCTTCCGGCACAGGAGTCCTTGACATTTCGTAAATAATTTTTGTAAACTTCTTCGATGTACTATTACTATCCATTTGGTGTAATACCCTTCTAATCCAAAATTTATACCTTCAATTGGTACTGCTCAATTACCTGAAGTTTTCCCTCATCAAACAGCTTGATGTTCCGCATTGCATCGTGCATCATCTGATAAAACGAATCATATGTTACCCCTGCGATATGCGGAGTTGCGATCACATGCTCGTGTTCAAGCAATTTCGTATTTTTCGGGGGCTCCGTCTCAAATACATCAAGTCCTGCAAAACTCACTTTATTGCTCTGAAGAGCCGTTAGAAGATCTCCCTCATTCACCAACCTGCCACGAGCCGTATTGATTACAATTATTCCATCTTTCGCCAGAGAAAGTGTCCTCCGGTTCACCATTTCCATTGTCTGTGCCGTCAGCGGACAATGCATCGTAATAATATCCACCGTACCGAAAAGTTCGTCACAAGATAGATAAGTTACGCCAAGCTCTGTTTCCATTTCTTCCGACAAGCGATATGGGGCATAGTAATATGCCTTTGTCCCGAATGGTTTTAACAGGCCAACTACTTTCCTGCCAATGTTCCCCATTCCAATCACACCAACAGTGCAATTACCTAATTCCCTCGTTTTAATTCCCTGAGCCTGTTTGATCCACTTCCCAGACTTTGTATTCCCGCTAATCTCTGGAAGGCGACGCAAGCAGGCAAGCATCAGGAGAACTGTATGTTCAGCGACACTGTTGGAATTAACACCCGTATTCACATACAGCGGGATTCCTCTTCGCTGCAATTCCGGCAAATCCAGCGAATCCAAACCCACGCCAGTCCGTTGGATCATTTTTAACTTTTCAGCCTGTCCTAAAACAGCAGCGTTAATTTTTACCCGTCCGCTGGCCAGAACATAATCAGCATCAGATATGCAATCTAACAGCGCTTTTTCCGTATTTTCAGGTAGCGTTCTGATTACAAACCCTTCCGGAACACATGACTCAACAATTTGAAGCACATCATCTTTATATGTATTCGTGACTTGAATAATCTTCATATCTGACCTCACTTTTCACAGAAGCCTACACTCCAATTGCTTCTTTCAGTGTTTCTTCTCCCGTAGTTTTTCTATTTAGCACTTCGTCCCTGCCCGCGTCCCTGCCTGCAATTGCTTCGATCAAACTCTCATAACCATGAGCCTCTAGGTACTCCTCTACATATTTATCTGGAACAGCTTTTGTATATATCACATTGCCTTCCAAGTCATACCCCATTAGCCCGCCATGGCTGGCATTCGAACGCTGTGCAGTACTCTTCCTGTCAAATGCAATTGACACCACACGAAACATTAATTTTATATCCAGCAGGAAGCTGCAATTTTCCACATACCAAACATAATTAGCGAGTCTTTCCTGCCAAGACAATGCATGATCTACTTTATATGGTGTCGGACATTCCAAGCCTGGGCGAACCGCATAGATCGCTTTGTGCCTCTTGTTCAGCCTTGGCACATAATAATCCAATATCGGGCGCGGGCCTACGATGCTCATGTCACCTTTTAATACCGATACAAAATTCAGAAGCTCATCCAGGGATGTCTTCCTCACGAATTTTCCCCATTTCGTCACCCGCTCAGACGGAGGAAGCAATTCCCCGTTGCTGTCGACGGCATTTGTCATGTTGCGGAACTTATAAATGGTAAAAACCTTTTCATCCTTCCCAACGCGCTGCTGTTTAAAAATAATCGACCGCCCTACATCGAAAAAGGTCACAATCCCAATGATAATATTAAAAGGGAGACTCACGATGAACCCAATTAACCCAATCACAATATCGATACACCTTTTTCCGTATCGGGTATAAAACGTGTCTTTTACCTTTGCTTCCTGAACAAGTGAATTTACTTTTTCTAATGTGTCTCTTTTTATGTACCCGGCAATTTCATTTTTCGCAGATAAAGACAACTCTGTGATATCCTGCATGACGCACCTCTCAATCTTTACCTGCCATTAGTCTTGCCTGTTACAATTTCGCATATCCGCTCTACCTCATCCATCCCCAAATCCGCATACATCGGCAGGCACAGGATGTTCATTGACACATCATGCGCAACAGGCGTATCCTGAATCTCAAACTTACCCCTATAACACACAAGATCATTTGTTGCTGGATAGAAATACCGCCTCGCGTGGATATTGTTCTCTTCCAATCGTTTATACACATCATCCCGGTTTTCGCCAAACTTCACAGGGTCAATATAAACCGGATAGTAAGCATAGTTCGGAGTCACGCCATCCCTTAGCTGCATTAATCTAATTCCAGCAACATCTCCCAGCAGCTCATCATACTTTTCTGCTACTGCTTTTCGTTTCTTAATATTTTCATCCACATACCGCAGGTTACAGATACCCATCGCCGCCCGGAACTCGTCCAGCTTGGCGTTGCCGCCGACATCAGCCACACGGTCTTCCCCATGGATACCGAAGTTCTTCAGCTCATGGAGCCGCATCTGGTAGCACGTGTCTTTAAAAGCAATCGCACCGCCCTCAATCGTATTGAACACTTTTGTGGCATGAAAACTGAACATACACATGTCGCCAAAGTTACCCACGCCTTTCCCTTTATACGTTGTTCCAAACGCATGAGCGCCGTCATAAAGAACCTTTAGCCCGTGTCGGTCAGCAATTTTCTGAATCGTCTCGACGTCGCACAGGTTCCCATATACATGAACGGGCATAATTGCCACAGTCTTTTCTGTAATCAACTCTTCAATTTTGTTCACATCAATTGTGTAATCCGTTGGATCAATATCACAAAAAACCGGCACAAGATTCTGTCTCACAATCGCATGTGTTGTCGACACAAAGGTGTACGGCGTTGTGATTACTTCTGAACCGGTCGGAAAATCAAACGTTTGCAGGCCAGTCTCAAGAGCAAGATGTCCGTTTACGAATAGTGAGAGTTCCGGCACATCAAGATATTTCTTCAACTGGTGCTGCAGTTTCTTGTACACCGGCCCCATATTCGTCATACGTTTTGATTCGAAAATAGGTCTTATTTCTTCAATATATTCCTCTAAGGGGGCAATCGAAGACTGCGTGACGAAGGTACTCATTTTTATTTTCCTCCAGTATGTTTTGTGTTTCTTTACGGCATCGTTTTGGAATTAAACAAATATAAAGTTTTCTTCTATTTACATCAAATAGCAAAATCTTTGAGAAATTATCAACTTTATTTCACTCTTAAGCGATGTATACCCCTATGTAATTAATATTTTGCGACAGAATTTTACAATTAGAAGCTTAGTTATAATTTACGAGGAAATTAAACTCCCCAAGATCACATCCAAAATATCTTCATGTATTTTCTCCCTTGTTCTCATTTCCCCATTCTGGCAGCATTCAATCACTTTCCAACAAAGTTTTTCTACACAGTACTCAGCCGCTGTCTGTGACCTCTTCAAATAGTTCAAATCTTTTTCATGTATATCTTTCTTCTCCTCATGCCCCGTATACCGTCCGTTCAAGAGTTTCTGGCTTACTTCCAAATTTACATGCAGATAAACTATTAATGAAGGCTCTGGAATACCAAGCAGATTGTACTCATACTCGCAAAGCCAATTCAAATATGTATCCCACTGATCTTTTGGTAATTTAGAACATTGATGAATCGCATTCGAGGTCGTATATCGATCCGCAATTACGATTCCGCCCGATTCCATAAAGTCCTTCCAATCCTTTATGTAGCTAGCGTATCGATCAACGGCATAAAAACTAGAGGCGGCATACGCATTTACATCGTCTGGATGCGATCCAAAAGCACCGCTTAAATACATCTTAACAAGCGCTGAAGAATCACTATCATAATTTGGAAACGAAATTTTCTTTACAGATATGTGTCTTTCTAATAAATCCTCATATAGTAAATCTGACTGTGTGGCTTTTCCACTGCCATCCAATCCCTCTATTACAATCAATTTACCTCCCACTTTTTAAAACCTCTCGTCTTATTTATTTCCATACATCTTTTCGTAGTAATTCTGATACTCTCCGCTTATGATAGTCTCCCACCATTCTCGGTTGTCAAGATACCATTGAATAGTCTTTTTAATCCCATCTTCAAACTTCGTTAATGGCAACCATCCTAGCTCGTTATAAATTTTTGTAGGATCAATAGCATATCGTTTATCATGACCTTTGCGGTCAGCTACATAAGTGATAAGACTTTCCGGTTTACCCAATTCCTGACAGATGATTTTCACAATATCAATGTTTTTCATCTCATTATGTCCACCAACGTTATACACTTCCCCGTCTTTGCCCTTGTGCATAATCAGGTCGATAGCTCGGCAATGGTCTTCAACATAAAGCCAATCTCTAACATTAAGCCCATCACCATATACTGGTAGAGGCTTGTCTTTCACAGCATTAGCAATCATCAACGGGATTAACTTCTCTGGAAAATGATACGGTCCATAGTTATTGCTACAACGACTAATTGTCACAGGTAGGCCGTACGTTCTGTGATATGCAAGAACAAGCAGATCAGCTGATGCTTTGCTAGAACTGTACGGACTACTTGTATGAATCGGGGTCTCCTCTGTGAAAAAAAGATCCGGCTTGTCCAATGGCAGGTCACCATATACCTCATCTGTTGAAACTTGATGGTAACGGGTAATGCCGTATTTTCGGCAGGCGTCCATCAACACAGAAGTACCAACAATGTTAGTTTGCAAAAATACTCCCGGATCCTCTATACTCCTGTCTACATGGCTTTCTGCAGCAAAGTTCAAAACAACATCCGGATGTTCCTCCTCAAAAAGCTCATATACGGCTTTTCTGTTACAGATGTCCGCTTTCACAAATCTAAAATTGGGCTTATTCATTATAGGTGCAAGCGTTGACAGATTTCCTGCATAAGTCAGCTTATCCAAGCAAATAATCCGATAATTTGGGTGCGAATCAAGCATGTAGAATATGAAATTACTTCCTATGAATCCAGCACCACCGGTGACGATAATTACCATTACTTTTCTCCAATCCACATTTACTTTTACAGAAATTTATTCGCCAGGAAATCCCTTAAATGTTTACCGTAAGCACTCTTCCCATATCTGTCTGCAGTACATTCCAATTGTTCTTCACTAATCCAGTTAAATCGCCGAGCAATTTCCTCTGGAACAGAAACTTTTATTCCTTGGTTTTTTCAATCATCTGGATAAAGACAGCGGCTTCCAGCAGACTGTCCATAGTTCCGCAGTCAAACCATGCATAGCCCCGTCCGAATATCTCCACCCGCAGTCGGTTCTGTTCCAGATAAATTCCATTGAGTGTAGTGATTTCTAGTTCTCCCCGATCACTTGGCCTAACCATACTTGCTTTCTCATATACACCAGAAGGATAAAAATACAGCCCTGTAACCGCATAATTGCTTTTCGGATGTTTGGGCTTCTCTTCGATAGATAGAACGCTTCCATCCTTGTCAAATTCAACAACACCAAAACGCTCCGGATCGTTAACATAATATCCAAAGACCGTCGCTAGATTCTGCTGTTCCGCATTTTTTACAGCTTCTTTCAATTTCATAACCATTCCGTTGCCATAAAAAATATTGTCACCCAGAATCATGGCACATGCATCATTTGCAATAAAATCCTTTCCTATAAGAAAAGCTTGCGCAAGGCCATCCGGCGATGGCTGAACCTCGTATTGAATACTTATTCCAAACTGACTGCCATCTCCTAACAGTTTTCCAAACTTTGGTGTATCCTCCTGCGTGGAGATAACCAAAATATCTCTTATCCCTGCCAACATCAACGTCGAAAGTGGATAATAAATCATCGGCTTATCATACACTGGTAACATCTGTTTAGATTCGCAAATGGTAAGCGGAAAAAGCCTGGTACCAGATCCCCCCGCCAAAATAATACCTTTCATATAAATTTCCTCTATCTCTATTTTAATAATGAGTTACCCCCCCCGGTAGTATCGAGAGGGGTTTCCTCAGTTTCATTAGTCATTACTACTGACTAATGAGAACATCAAATATGACAACGTTACCGAGTTTTAACCCAGCGCAGAAAGGTATCCCGTCCGATACCAAGTCTACTTGCCGCATCCTTGGTAGAGATTTGTTTATTAAGCCACTGCTCTTTTAATTGCTCAAATTCCTCAGGCGTTTCTTTGCGTGGCCGACCGAAAGCAACCCCGCGATTTATGGCGGCCTCTATGCCTTCCATCTGACGTTCCTTACGCCACGCATTATGCCTTTCCTGTTCAGCTATAGCGCTCTCAAGCTCTGCAATGCGCGCTTCTAAGGCAGTAATAGCCACTACCGCTTCCGCTAAAATGCCCGATACATCAATTGACCCCAATCTGGTACGAGTCTCTTCCAGATGTTCCTTAACTTTTCTGCAATCGTCTTTTACCTTTTCGTTAGTGATAATCTCTTCCAAGTTTTCCTTTAAATTTTCCATTGGCCTTTACCTATAATTTATAAAATCAGCCTTCTTCGATCGGAACGTAAAACAAGTCCACCACAAGCTGCTGCAGAGCAGTTTCATCTACGTAATATTCCATATACACCTCACCTTTAATTGCTTCGCCATCTGGTGAGACGATGTCTGTCAAGCTATATTCGGACAAGCGCGTTCCGTAATCTGCCATTGCGTTAATATCGCAGTCCGTAACCACATAATCCGCAATAGCGGTGTACGTTTCCAGAAGAAACGCAGCATCTTCAGAGACTGCTGATTTCAAGGCAGAGGTAAGCGCTACCATATATGTCTTCTGCCGCTCCATACGAGCTAGGTTTGAACTGTCATCCGTCATAGAGTATCTTGCTCGAACAAAATTCAAAGCATGCTCCCCCATCAAGGTAACGGTTTCTCCCTGCACCAGAGTATCGTCTACCCCGGTAAAATCGTCTTCTATGGTCACGGTCACACCGCCTACCGCGTCGTTAAGAATGGAGACCGCATCCATAGTAAGAGAGATATAATTGTCTATTTCCACGCCGTACAATAAAGACGACACTGTATTTACTGTGTTCTCACAGCTATCCTCCAGCCCTCTTCCATATGTGTGAGCTAAAGCAAGCTGCTCGTATGTCACTCCGACGTCATGACCAAGCGCATCCAATACGGACACATTCGTCATTGTGTCTCGGTTCAAGTGGAGCAATGTGCAGGTTTTATTCTCTTCATCAAACACCGCTACCAGAACCAAATCTGCCTGACTACTGTTTCGGTATGTATCTGACTCTGTTACTTCAAAATCATCTATGCCAAGTATGAGAAGCGTCGAAAGATTCTCATTTAGCACATAATAGGCTCCGTTATAATAAATCGAGTCCTCGGTCTCAACTTCATCTTCTTCGTCCGTTGCTTCTTCGCCAACTTCTTCTGTCGCTACTGACGCATAGCTCTCGCTGACCGTAGCATCAGAATTCTCGGCATCTTCATTCAACGTTGAATGGCTTAATTCCAGGCGGCTTGCAAGCATATAAGCGACAACCAGCAGAATGACCACTACTACAGCAATGATTATTGCTTTAAGTGCTTTTTTGCTTATATGCATTTCTCAAACCACCTTTCAATCTAATTCTCCGTTTATTCTCTCCGGCATAGACACCCGGCGTGAACCAAGTGTCTATGCCTTCGATTTGCATGGAACTTACGCCTCAGTTTTCTTCTTCGCACTGGTGAAGCAATAGCCTGCACCAAGAAGAAGCACCGTAGCGACCACGGCCCACAGAGCGGTATTGTAACCGGTCTGGGCAGACTTGACAGAGCTGCTGCCACTGGTGTTGCTAGAGGAGCTGGTCTTAAGAACAGCAGAAGCGTCCTCAGCCAACACAAAAGCAACCGTGCAGAGATGTGTAACGGTAAACGTGACCACGCCGTTCTCGTAAGAGACATTAGTGGCCTCGTCCCACTCGCCCGTCTCGCTGTTGTAATACAGAACAGCGACAACATCCAAGCCGTCTTCCGTCCTGATAACGGAGACTGTCAGGGAATCATGGTCTTCGAAATAATCCGCACTGACCTCAACCCCGTTCTCGTCTACGATCGCAACGTCAACGACTTCGACCACTATCTCAGCGTCTTCCTCAACGATGTCGTAAACGGCATCTGTCAGCGCCTCAGCCTCGTCAGTTGTCAGCTCCTCAGCCTCGCTAACAACAACATACAGGGTCTCACCATCTTCAGTCTCGATAGTGTTATTATCGGGGTCTGCAGAGATGGTGTTGTCGTAGCTAACACTAAGAACAGCGTCATCTGCGAACGAAGGCACGGCCAGAGCAAAGACCAGGGCCAGAATCGCTACCACGGAAAGAAACCTTTTCATGGGAATCATCCTCCTTTCCTCAAGATTTCGCTTTATTTAAACTGGTCACTCAACTAGCGTTGCCATGACCAAAAAGCGACGGGTGTTATTGCCCGCTAAGCAAGTTGACAGGATAAGTACCCTATCCCCCAACTCAGGAGCATTATCCTCATTGATTTGGGATCCTATCGTTCGTATATTAAGAACTTCCTCAAAGAACGTCTTAAAGACGGAGTCATCTGTAAAATCATTGTAGTAAAGCAAATGGGAACTATCATACGGTACCGCCGCAAACACTGCGTACTCCAGCAACCCGTCCGGGGTATATACCTCAATCGTCTGATGGCTTTCAAAAAACTCGCTGTCTGAGAAGTAGGACTGAAGATCACCAAACATAGCCCCGGAACTCATATGATGACCGTACAAGACAGTTACTGGATCATCAAAACTCGTGCTGTTATATGTTTCCTCCGAAAATATAGCGCCATTGGCAGAATAGTTTCCGTCACTGTTATGGTTTAAGTAATACGAATCGTTCGTGGGGTGCTGCACAACAGGATAGTCTATGTTGGTATCGTCTATCTGCAGCCAGCCATATATATCGCTGTTGACAGCCTGAAGAGCCTCAAAATCAACGGAGAACTCCTCGTCATCTGACTGGAACGCTGCCAGATCCTCAGTCTCGGCTATTACCACTTCATCTTCGTCTACGTCTTCATCCTCTGGCTCTGTAGTCGTTTCAGGAACCATGGTAGCCGAAACACTGGCCATCTCCGTCTTTGCACTCGGCGCATATGTCGTCCGTATCACCTGCATTACGCAAATCACGGCCGCAAGAACACATACAACCCCTATGATGATCCGAGCCTTTCCGCCTTTCTTTTTAGGCTTCTTTTTCCCCTGGCCATTCTTCGGAGCGTCGCCTTTTACCGCCGAAGTTTCAGATACCTTTTCATTTGATGTTTCTTTCTCTTTCTCGCTCATGGCCTCTATCCATTCTCCTCTACAACAAGTGCCTCAAAATCTTCCAGATATTCAATGGAACCATGACCCAGTTTGCTTTCAACAAAATCCAACGCAGGCCCTAGATTTGGAGGACGAGACGTAGTGTTATGCGCATCCGAACCAAGAAACTGTATCTGGCCGTTCCGAAACATTTGCAAAGCTTTCCGCGATGTCCTGCGCGACACGAAAAATTCAGCGTTACATTGGATGTAAACATCCAAACCCATGAAGTTCTGTATCATACGCTTTGCCTGGCAGTCCATATATCGCTCAATATGCGCAGCCACAGGCTTTATACCCCGTCGGCATATTGCATCCACCTCATGAAACATTCGCTCCTGCCAGGGCGAAAACGGCATTTCTAAGAGCAGCAGATTTGTTCCTTCCAGGCATAGCTCTTCCAGGTCGTCTATCATGCTTATGCCGTCAAAGAAGCGTACCTCTGCCCCCAAGAGAATTTGCGGGGACTGAATGCCAGATTGCTCTATCCCTGAGATAAGCCGTTCATACGCCGCTTCTCGCCGTAATAAGAAATGAGAAGGATCATCATTCCACGCATAGAAGTGGGATGTGGCCGCAATCGTATCTACACCATATTCTGCACTCATCTCCAGCATGGAGAGAGACGTGTCAACGCTCTTGCTCCCATCATCCATCTCTGGAAGCACATGCATATGAAAATCAAGCATCTAAAACATCTACCTTCCAGACTTGTAATAGCTGGAATAATACTTTTTATAGGCACCATGTCCAGATTCAGAAGCACCATTGAATACAAACCCCAGAATATGCGCGTTTACAAGCTTTAACTGACGGATAACATCTGACAACGCACTCCGCGTTGTGCTATCTTTGCGAACGACAATGAACATACCGTCTATGATATGGGTGACAACCAAAGCATCTGCGACTTCCATGATAGGAGGAAGATCTACCAGGATATAGTCGTACATATCCTTAAGCTTCTCCAGAAGTATCTGCATACGGTTAGAACCAAGAAGCTCAGAGGGGTTCGGCGGCACCTCGCCAGCTACGATAACATCAAAGCTTAATTCATCCCCGTCTTTGAGGCGCACTGTACACTCCTGCACGGCGTTGCCTACCGAACTCATACCTACAAGCACATTAGACAAGCCTGGTTTAACGCTCAGCTTGAGGTTTCTTGCCACATTAGACAGGCGCATATCTCCATCTATCAAGAGTACACGATTCTCAGCTTCCGCAAGCGTATAGGCTAGGTTCATCGCAGTCAGGCTTTTGCCTTCCCCGTGGAATGAGCTTGTAACGCCGATCACGCGATGATTGGGCTCACCAGAAAAGGAGAACACCAGATTGGTACGCAGCAGTTTATATGCTTCAGTGGCGGCAAAGTTCATGTTCGGCCCGAACATCTGCTGCTGTTCCTCAGCCGCAGCTCGCGCCGCCGCCTGCATCTTCTTTTGTTTCCGGCTCAGTTTAGCCATATCAGTTATCCCCTCTCCGTGTGTCCGTGCTTACAGACCTGGTGACAGGTCTGGTCTCTGTTTTGGAAACTGGCCTACTGGCAGGCCGAGCCTCTGTACGAGGTGCAGGCCTGGACTCTTGTCTCGTTGTACTGGCAGTACTGCCAGTACTGCCAGTACTTGACGACGTACGACGCGGTTCAGGCTGAGAGCTGGGCTGACTTCTCTTTTGAGATCTGGGCGTAGGCGCCCCTTTTGATGTCTGTGTAGGACGCCTGCCATAATAGTAGTATTTGTTGTTCTTCGTTGGGCTGGACATATCCGGAATAACCGCCAGCAACGGAATGTCACTGTACGTTTTCGTTAGGTAGTCTTCTGCATGGATCTCTTCATCAAACAGGTAGCGAATGATAATAACAGCAGCTGCAAGAAACAGGCCAATCAGCCCACCAAGCGCCGTGTTCTTGGTGTAGCTGGGAGATGTGCGAACAGACGGCGTTACAGCATAGTCCACTATACGAACATCACTGCCGTCTACAATGCTTGCAATCTTATCCGGCAGTACTTCGACAATGGTATTTGCTATAGAGCGTGCTTCAGCGGCGCTGGTGCTCGTCACATTGATTTGAAAAATCTCTGTAGAATTAACAGCCTCGACATCGATCATGTCATACAGCTCATCATAGGTGTACTCCAGTTCATCCGCTTCAATGACTTCTTCCAGCGTCATTCGGGACATGAGGATAACAGTGTATGTATCCACCAAGCTCTGTGCTGCTGACAGCTCTGATGCCGATATGCTTACCGATGTACTGCCTATGCTGAAGCTGGAGTTGTTAACATACATCATGGCCGAAGCCGTATACAGTGGTTCCACGAAGAAATATGTATACCCGAAGGCCATAGCCGCCACCAGTATCGTACAGAGGATAATAATGCCTATCCGCCGGAACAGCACCTGCGCCAGTTCCAGAAGATCTATCTCTATCACGTCTTTTCCTGTCTGATTGTTTGCCATACTTTTCTCCCTTATCGGCCACGCGAGAGTATCCGCACGCCTGGCCGTTCTGTTTTTAAACTTGCTTTCTCAGCACGCAATAGTTTTGTGTGTCTATTGTTAAATATCACTCACCCGGTTCTGGCGCTGATCATTGCCTGCTCCGTGTCCAAAAGATTGTTGTATGCCTGCAAGCATAAAGGCATCATTCTTTCCTGAACATCGCTCCATGTTGCCTGGTACATCCGCCGTAAAGCACTGGGACAGAACTTCTCTGGCTCCAATCCCGCATTTGCTGCAATGTCATGGATGATATGTACCACGTTCGTTCGATCTACAGGGACTCCGTTCCTCGTGACAAAGATCGATCCACTGTGGATACCGTTTCGTCCTGCGTAACCAAGCAACTCCTTGCCTAAGCCCGTTGGAACCACAGCTTTTCTTTTCTGTGGGAGATCTACAAACCCTTGTTGGCACGACTCCACCGTAAGCAAACCTAACTCGCTTACCGTAAGACCCATGCTGGCAAATACCTTAACCACCAGGTAATCCTGTTCCCGACCAGAGTTCCTTACAATAGTGAGGAACTTAATGTATTCTTCCCTGGAAGGCACGGGCATAACAGTCTTCTCCTGCGCAGGCTCACGGGCCACCAGACCATATCCCTGAAATCGCAGCAGACTGTTAACGGCGCTGATTCTCGTCTGCACGGATGAATTCGAGTACCCGGAATCCTTTAAACAGGCCCGCCATTCCTCCAGCGCTTCGGGCGTAAGCTCCTTTCCCGGAGGCAGAAAATCCATGAGCTGCTCAAGAGATGTGCGATACTTTCGAATCGTGTCCCTCTTGCACCCCTTAGCTATTTGACTTTGCAGAAAATTGGTCAGCAACTCCGAAGTTAAGTTAAATGGCTTAAATTCGCAAATTGCAAGTGCAAGTTGGACACTCGGTAGAATGAATTTATGAA
>JAJQCH010000100.1 GCA_021202795.1 Oscillospiraceae bacterium | reverse complement strand
TCATCACTATGGATATTCTTTTTACTATTGCAGTTTCATTTTACAATGCGCCGTTTGAATTGAAGCAAGGAAGGAAAAAGCTGTGAGCGAGACGATCATACAGGTCAAAGATCTGTGTAAAACCTTCGGCGCGGGAGACGGTTCAGTGGAAGCCCTCCACAACATCAATCTGGACATCCAAAAGGGCGAGATATTCGGCATCATCGGTCTTTCCGGCGCGGGAAAATCCACCCTTGTGCGGTGCATCAATCTGTTGGAGCGCCCCTCCTCCGGCCAGGTCATTTTTGACGGTCAGGAGCTGACCGCCCTTTCAGAGAAGAACCTCCGCAAGGCGAGGCAGTCCATGAGCATGATATTTCAGAGCTTCAACCTACTGATGCAGCGCACGGCTTTGGAAAACATATGCTTCCCCCTAGAGCTGGCTGGAACGAAAAAGCCCGCCGCCAGGGAACGGGCCAGGGAGCTGCTGGAAATCGTGGGTCTGCCGGACAAGGCGGACGCCTACCCTGTGCAGCTTTCCGGCGGCCAGAAGCAGCGCATCGCCATCGCGAGGGCGCTGGCAAGCGACCCTCAGGTGCTGCTGTGCGACGAGGCCACCTCCGCCCTTGACCCAACCACTACCCAATCCATCCTGACCCTTCTGCGGGAGCTGAACCGCGACCTGGGCGTCACCGTGGTAGTGATAACCCATGAAATGCGGGTCGTGGAGCAGATATGCAGCCGGGTGGCCATTCTTGACCAGGGCGTTATTCAGGAGCAGGGCTTTGTGAGCGAGATATTCTCCAACCCCCAGACCGAGGCGGGCCGCCGCCTGGTCATGCCAGAGGGCGAAAAAATACACGTTCTGCCCCAGAACCGGCTGGTACGGCTGGTATTCAACGGGGCCGCCGCCGGAGAGCCGATCATCTCCTCCCTGGCTATCGAGCAGGGCATCCGTCTGAACATCGTCAGCGCGGACACCCGCACCATTGGAGACAAATCCTTCGGCACTATGGTACTGGGCCTGCCGGAGGACGAGACAGAGGCCGCCCGCGCCCTGATTTATCTGCGGGAACTGAGCGGCGTGACCGCGGAGGAGGTGACGGATTATGTTCAGTGAAGCGAATGTTACCCTGCTGACCAATATTATCCAAAACGACCTGCTGGACGCCATCGGCGAGACGCTGGTCATGACCTTCCTCCCCACCCTGTTTGCGTTCATCATCGGTATGCCTCTTGGCATCATCCTCGTTACCGGCGAGGAGCGGGGGATTCGCCCCCTGCCGAAGCTACTGATGCGAATCATCAACGTTATCATAAATCTGCTGCGCTCGGTACCCTTTCTCATTTTGCTGGTGGTTGTACTGCCGCTATCCCGACTGATCGTGGGAACCTCCGTCGGCACCAAGGCTATCATCGTCCCCCTGACCATCGCGGCCTTCCCCTTTGTGGCCCGTCTGGTGGAGACCTCCATCCGGGAAATCGACCACGGCGTCATCGAGGCGGCTCAGGCCATGGGTGCAAGCCCTATGCAGATCGTGTGGAAGGTACTGATTCCGGAGGCAAAGCCCTCTTTGCTTTCGAATCTCGTCACCGCACTGATAACCATTTTCGGCTACGGAGCCATGTCCGGCATCCTGGGCGGCGGCGGCATCGGCGCACTGGCCATCAACTATGGCTACTACCGAACAAAATACCTTGTCATGTATTTCATGGTTATTCTGCTCATCATTCTGGTGCAGATATTCCAGAGCGTTGGCAACGTGATTATCCGCAAGAGCGACAAGCGTATTCGGTAACACCTATTTTATTTTGCGCGCATACCCATTTATATAAAATTTTTTACGAAAAGGAGAACGAACATGAAAAAGACACTTGCTCTGCTGTTGGCGCTGGTGATGCTGTTCGGCGTACTGGCCGGCTGCTCCAGCTCCTCTGACAGCGACACCGCCGAGGAAGAGACCGAGGCCACCGTTGAGGAGACCACGGACGCAGCCGAGGACACCGAAGAGGTTGAAGAAGCCGAAGAAGCTGAGGAGTCTACAGAACTTGTGACCATCCGCGTCGGCGCCTCCCCCACTCCCCACGCTGAGATCCTGGAGATCGCCAAGGCCATTCTGGCCGAGCAGGGCTACGACCTGGAGATCGTGGAGTACACCGACTATGTGCAGCCTAACCTGGCTGTGGATTCCGGCGATCTGGACGCCAACTACTTCCAGCATCAGCCCTATCTGACCACCTTCAACGAGGAAAACGGCACCGACCTGGTCAGCGTTGGCTCCATCCACTATGAGCCTTTCGGCATCTATGCCGGCAAGACCGCTTCCATTGAGGAGCTGGCTGAGGGCGCTACTATCGCCATCCCCAACGACGGCTCCAACGAGACCCGCGCACTGCTTCTGCTCCAGCAGGAGGGCGTCATCACCCTGGCTGACGGCATCGACGCCTCCTCCAACGCCACCATCTACGACATCGTGGACAATCCCCTGAACATCGAGTTTGTGGAGATGGAGGCCGCTCAGATCGCCAACTCCCTGAGTGACGTTGACCTGGGCGTTATCAACGGCAACTATGCCCTGGATGCTGGCCTGAACGCCGCAACTGACGCGCTGGCCATCGAGAGCGCCGACGGCGACGCCGCGCAGACCTACGCCAACATCGTGGCCGTCAAGGCCGGCAACGAGGACAACGAGGCCATTCAGGCCCTGGTCGCCGCCCTCCAGTCCGAGGAGGTTCGCGAGTACATCGAGGAGACCTACAGCGGCGCTGTTGTGGCTATCTTCTAATCATCAGAATATAAACCAAAGGGAGGCCGCAGAAATGCGGCCTCCTTCTTTATTATATACACATTAAATCATCTTAGCGAGTAAGCATATCTACCGCTTCCTCTTCTGTTGCAGCGAAGAATACGTCTTTTCCTTTATTGCTCTCGTAGATAAAATCCTTCAAGGGCTTGCTTGTATAGTGTGAATAGTCGCCAAATATTGCGATACGACCGCCGTAATTGACAAGCTTTTGCAGGATTTCACCTGCAAGGCCCGTGCTGAGAATAAAAAAATCCTCTGCTATCAGCCTCTTATCAATCACAATATTTTTCGAAAAGGTGTTAGTCAGCAAAAGGGTCGTTCGATCAGATCAACAGTAAGCCAGCCTGC
>JAJQCH010000047.1 GCA_021202795.1 Oscillospiraceae bacterium | reverse complement strand
TGTCCAATAAAACGGACTTAAAGACTTAACGACCCAATTACTGACTAACACCATAAATAAAGATTTAATAAATCTGACAGTTGCTTTTCCCGGAATTTTTTTTTATAATGGTACAGTCAAGGCTAAAAGCGGGTGCTTACGTCCCTGAAATATCATATCATATTTTCTCGGAGAATGACATGAAAAAATTTAAGATATTACCCTTTATACTTATTATTGTGCTGGCCCTGGGGATTTTCCCGGTGTCCGCAGGCGCGCTGGACGATCCCTCCGTCTCCGCCAGCGCCGCTGTTTTGATGAACGCGGACACGGGGGACATTCTCTATGAAAAAAACGGCACCGCTACTGTCCAGCCCGCCAGCACCACCAAGATGATGACGGCCCTGCTGGTGGTGGAGGCCATCGAGGCCGGGGACATTTCCCTGACGGACGAAGTGACGGCCTATCAGGACTGTCAGTATAACCTGGAGGAGGACAGCTCCAACGCCAACCCCACCATCGAGCCGGGGGAGATCATGACGGTGGAGGATCTGCTCTACTGCGCCATGCTCCAGTCCGCCAATGAGGCGTGCAATATACTGGCGGAATATGTCAGCGGCTCGGTTTCCAGCTTTGTGGAGCTGATGAACCAGCGGGCGGAGGAGCTGGGCTGCACCGGCACCCACTTCTCCAACGCCAACGGCCTGGAGGCGTCCGACCACTATACCACGGCGGAGGACTTCGCACTTATCGCCAAGGAGGCTGTGACCCACGCCATGTTCCTGACCGTCTGCGGGGCGGCCAGCTACACGGTGAGCGCCACCAATATGACGGAGGCCCGTTCCCTGACCAATACAAACCAGCTCCTTGTCTCCTCCAGCGATTATTATTATGAATATGCCTATGGCATCAAGACCGGCTATTTTGCCAATGCCGGGTACTGCCTTGTTTCCGCGGCGAACTATAACGACATGAACGTTATCTGTGTGGTCATGGGGTCTACGACCTCCAACGGACAGTTCGCGGACAGCCTGACCCTGTATGACTGGGTGTTTTCCAATTACAGTCATGTCCAGCTTTTAAGCTCCACGGAGACGCTTATCGCCACCGTGCCGGTGGAGATGGGAACCCCCGATTCCACCGGGGCGAGAGCGTCCAGCGCCGTTACCGCGCTGCTGCCCAACGATTATGACACCTCTAGCCTGGAATACCGGGTAACGCTCTATTACGAGCAGGAGGGAGAGTCGGCCCTGGAGGCTCCTGTGAACGCCGGAGACGTGATCGGCGAGGTGTCCGTGGTGCTGGACGGCGAGGTGTACGGCACCTCCAGCCTGGTGGCCACCAATACGGTAGAGATGAGCCGCGCCACCTATCTCCGCTCCCAGATAAAATCCATGTTCCAGGAGCCGGTGGTGCGCCGCATTATTACCATTCTCATCATTCTCCTGGCCGCCTATATTCTGCTGGTGGTATTTTACCGGCTCCAGCGCCGCCGCCATGTCCGCAGCGTCCGCCAGGCCAAGCGGGATCGGGCCATCGCCCAGGCCGAGTGGGAGACCGAGTGGCTGGACATTCCCACAGAAAAGCGCAAAGAGCCCAGCATTGGCTATTTTGACGACCGCCGTCGTGACCGCCGGAATGATTACAGCCAGGACGACTACGATGATTACGACGATTATGATGATTATGACGACGACCCGGACGACACGCCTCCCACGAGCCGGAACGGCAGAGACGATTATTTCGACAGCTTCTTCAATAATTAATGGTTGAATGTTTTTGCGCCCCTTCGGGGGCGCAAAAGTCGTCTTATAAGCGCTTATTCCAACAAAGAATCCCCCGGCGCTGCCAGCGTCGGGGGATTCAGAGCCTACTATGGTTTATTTTTTGTAGCTCTCCGCCAGCCGTTCAAATACGGGGAGCGCCCGCTGAATACGCTCGGTGGGAACGCAGTAGGAGATGCGGACGTGTCCGGGGCAGCCAAAGCCGGAGCCGGGGACAATGAGCAGGTCAAAGTCGTCTCTGGCCCGTGCGCTGAAGGTCACGTCGTCCGGCTCCAGGGACTGGGGGAACAGATAGAAGGTGCCGCCCGGCTCCACGCAGGAATAGCCCAGCGCCCGCAGACCGTCCATCAGCAGCCGCCGGTTTTCTGCATATACGGACAGATCCGCCGTGTCGTCCGCGCAGGCGGCCACCACAAGCTGGAACAGGGACGGGGCGTTCACGCAGCCCAGCGCCCGGCCCGCGCCGGCGATGGCCGCAAACACCCGCTGCCAGTCCTCTACCGTCTCGTGAACCGCCACATAGCCGATGCGTTCGCCGGGGATGGACAGGCACTTGGAGAAGGAATAGCACACCAGAGTGTTGTTATAGTATTTGGGGATATATGGCACCTGCACCCCGTCATAGACAATCTCCCGATAAGGCTCGTCGGCAATGATGTAGATGGGGTGGCCGTATTCGGCGCTTTTGGTTTCCAGCAGGTCGGCCAGGGCCTGAATGGTCTTTTCGGAATACACCGACCCGGAGGGGTTGTTGGGAGAGTTTATCAGTACTGCCTTGGTGTGGGGGTTGACAGCCCGCTCCATGGCCGCCAGGTCAAGCTGGAAATGCTCCGTGTCCGGGGGAATGACCACCATTTTTCCGTGGGCGGCTTCGATGAACACCTTGTATTCCGGGAAGTAGGGAGCCGGGACGATGAACTCGTCCTCCGGGCAGCAAAGCCCGTGAAAGCAGCAGGTCAGGGACATGGCCGCCCCCATGGTGAGATATAGCCCGTCCGGGGAGAGATTGGTGCCGAAGCGCCGGTTGATGGAGGCGGCCAGGGCCGTTTTCGCCCCCGCGTCTCCGGCGGCGCTGGTGTAGCCGTGGAGAGTAACAGGGTCAACCTCGTCAATCAGACGCCGGATGGTCTCGTTCACCGAGGGCGGAGCGGGAACGCTGGGGTTTCCGATGGAGAAATCATACACGTTCTCCGCCCCCACCACAGCGGCGCGGCGCTTGCCATAGTCGAACAGTTCTCGGATAACGGAGCGTTCCGTTCCCAGGGCGATCATTTTTTCTGCCAACATTGCTGTATACCAAGCCTTTCCTATAAATATAAAAAATATAAAATATTCGAAAATTGCAAGTGCAAGTTGAACACATCCGCGAAAAGCTTCAATAGAG
>JAJQCH010000125.1 GCA_021202795.1 Oscillospiraceae bacterium | reverse complement strand
TCCAATAAAACGGACTTAAAGACTTAACGACCCAATTACTGACTAACACCAAAATATTATAACGCCAACCAGGTTTTTGTGTCAAGGACTGTACATATACTTAAAGACTAAAAAATGACCAAAATTACATGGTTTCGTTCAGTTTTTTGGCCAATGTCTCCATTTTATACACGGCGGCTCGATCTCCTTCCAGGAAAAGAGCGCTTTGCTCTGCCAGCGGGGCCAGGTGTACCTTGCCGTTGGGAAAGGTAACGGTCAGTCCGTTGGTGAAATCTGCGCCAAATTCCGCCATGGCTTCGCTGACGGCCCGCATCAATCTTGCTCGATCCCGGCAGGGAATGACTCGCCGGGACGCCTCTTGGACACAGGGCAGATGGTAAAGACCGTTCAGCGCGTCCAGATTGCACTGATAATAGGCGCGCGGCGTGCCGATGTCGCACCAGTAGCCATCCATGACCTGTCCCCGCATGGGAACGCCCAGATCCAGCAGCCGGGGGAACAGATCCTTGGCGAAGTCATAGGGACGTCCGACTGGAATATGTTCCAGTACGTCTGGAGAGAGGACGTATATCCCCGTGCTGACCTGATCTGTCACCACTTGCTCCCATGGCGGTTTCTCCAAAAAGCCGGTTACGGAGCCAGCGCGGTCTGTGATAACCAGGCCATAGGGAAGCGGATCCGATTGGGCGGTCAGGGCAATGGTCACGCCGCGGCGATGTCCCGCCGCCAGGGCGGAGAGGTCGAAATCGCAGGCGCTGTCTCCGCTGATGACCAGGACGGTATCGTCCCCGATGAAATCCCGGCAGTTTAGAACGGCTCCCGCCGTCCCCAGGGGGAAATGCTCCTCCCGATACTCGATGGAAACGCCGAAGGCCGCGCCGTTTTGGAAATGCTCCCGTATGACCTGCGGCTGATAATGTAGCGTCAGACACAGACGGTTGAAGCCGTTTTCCCGCAGGAGAGCTACCGTGTGTTCCAGAAGGGGCGTTCCCAGCAGAGGCATCATTGGTTTCGGCAGACCGCAGGATATGGCTTGCAGACGGGTGCCTTCCCCGCCGGAGAGTATGACAGCTTTCAATGGTTTCACCTCAGGGATAGTGTTTGTTGGAGAAAACAAAATATGTGATGGGCCGTATTAAAATTGTTTGTAATATGTTGCGGATTCTGTTATAATAATCTAATCCCGTTTTTTGGCTTTGGAGTAATAGATGATGAACAAGGGTTCCAAAAAAATCGAAGAACCGGGCGGCAGGTTTTATAGCCTGGTGCTGCTGATATTTGCGGCTGTCACCTATGTGATCTTTGACCAGCTTTATCTGGCGCTGGCGGAGGCCGCCGCGGCGGTGGCGCTTCTGTTTGTCGGCAGCGTCATCAGCCGCCGCCGCCATAGGCAGCTTGTGAAATACATCCAGTCTGTCACCTATGAGTCAGAGGCGGCCAGAGACAACACTATGATGAATTTCCCGCTGCCCATGGCCACGTTTATGATGGACACGGGCCGGATGGTGTGGGGCAATCAGGCGTTTTTTTCCATCTGCGGACGGAAGGAGCCGAGCTTCGATGTCTCCATCCAGACTCTTGTGCCAGGATTTCAGGACAAATGGATTTTGGAGAGCAAGACCCGCTGCCCTGGCTTGGTGGAGCTGAATGGCCGCCGCTTCCAGGTTCACGGCAATCTTATCCGAGGCCAAAGCGACCAGCAGATCGACGACTCTATGGGCATCACCTATTGGGTGGATGTCACAGATTATGACGATATACGCCAGGAATATGCCGCCTCTCGCCCTGTGGTTATACTTGTTATGCTGGATAACTTCGACGAGATGATGAAAAATGCCACAGATCGCGTCCGCACGGATCTTCGCAATCAGGTGGAGGATCGGCTGACTCAGTGGCTGGAGGGAATGCGGGGACTTTTCCGTCGGTATGATCGAGACAGGTATATCTATATCTGCGAGCGGCGGTATTTCGACAGACTGGAAAAGGAAAAATTCACCATTATTGACGCCGTTCATTCCGTTGTGAACAGCTCCGGCATCCATGCCACGGTGAGCGTCGGCGTGGGCATTGAGGGAGCCAGCTACGAGGAGAACTTTAACTTTGCCTCGATGAGCGTGGAAATGGCCCTTTCCCGCGGCGGCGACCAGGCGGTGGTCAAAAACCGCATGAATTTTGAGTTTTACGGAGGACGGGCCTCCGAGGTGGAGACCCACACAAAGGTAAAAAGCCGGGTCGTGGCAAACGCGCTGTGTTCTTTCATCAAGGACGCCTCTACCACATATGTCATGGGCCATCGCTATCCTGACATGGACGCCCTGGGGGCGGCGGTGGGCGTGTGTTGCATTGCCCGGAATTACGGCAAGCGCGTGCGCATTATAATGGGCAACGGCCCCACGGCCTGCTCCGCCATGATAGACGTGCTGAAGAAGCAGAAGGAATACGACGATATTTTCATCACGCCCAAGGAGGCCATGCTTCAGGCCAACAGCCGGAGTCTTCTTGTGGTGGTGGATACGGGTCGCCCGGAGCAGGTAGAGGACGAGGCCATTTTGAAAACCATCAGCCGCCTGGTGGTCATCGATCATCACCGGCGGGCTGCCAGCTATATCGAAAACGCGGCGCTGACCTTTTATGAGCCTTACGCCTCTTCTGTGTGCGAGCTGATGGTGGAGCTGCTGCAGGAGCTGGTGGAGCCAAGCGCCATTTTGCGCTTTGAGGCGGAGGCGCTCCTTGCCGGTATTGTGACGGATACGAAAAACTTCACCATGCGAACCGGGGAGCGAACCTTTGACGCGGCGGCGTTCCTGCGCCGGACGGGGGCAGACCCGGTTTCCGTCAAGCGGCTTCTGCAAAACGATATAGACAGTGTGACTGACCGTTACCAGATTTTGGAGAGCGCCTGCGTCTATAAGGGGAACATCTGCATTGCTGCTGCCGACCATGTGGTAGACCGGGTGGTGGCGTCTCAGGCGGCGGATGAAATGCTGAACATCTCCGGGGTGGAGGCCTCCGTGGTACTCTATCCCGCTCCTACTGGCGGAGTGATGCTATCAGCCCGGAGCATTGGCACCATGAACGTGCAGGTGCTGCTGGAAAAGCTGGGCGGCGGCGGCAATCAGTCCGCAGCCGGGGCGCAGATGACGGGTGTGACCGTTGAGGAAGCGGAGACTCGGCTGAAAACTGCAATCGATGAATATTTGACATCATAAGGGGGATATAACCATGAAGGTCATTTTGCAAAAGGACATAAAGGGCCAGGGGAAAAAGGGCGAGCTGAAGGAGGTTTCCGACGGCTATGGCCGCAACTATCTTCTGCCTCGCGGTCTGGCGATAGAGGCCACCAAGGATAATCTGAACGCCATGCGCCTTCAGGATAAGGCCCGTCAGGCCCAGATTGCCAGGGAGAAGGCCCAGGCCCAGGAGTATGCGGAGCGCCTCGGCGGCGTGATCGTTCACGTTAAGGCCAAGGCCGGCAGCGGCGGGCGGCTGTTTGGCGCCGTCACCTCCAAGGAAATTTCCGACGCGCTGGAGGCCCAGCACGGCATGAAGATCGAGAAAAACCAGATCGTTCAGACCGAGCCGATCAAGCAGTTTGGCACGTTCCAGGTGAAATGCAAGCTGGGCTATGAGATTTCCGGCATCATCAATGTCATGGTGACAGAGGAGAAGTAAACGACAACGGACGGGGACAAACGCCATGGATGAGCTTCTTGGAAGGCGCGTTCCCTATTCGGCGGAGGCGGAGCAGTCGATTTTGGGCGCAATGCTCATCGACCCGGCCTGCATTGCCGATGTGGTGAACAGCGTCAAACCTTCTGAATTTTATATCGACGTTAATCGGGAGATATTCGAGACAATCTTCTCTATGTTCAGCACAGGCATGAAGGTTGACCCGGTGACGGTTCTGGATCAGATGCGCGCCAGGAAGGTCTGGAGGGAAAATTCCCAGCAATACCTGGTAGAGCTGATGGATGTCACGCCCACGGCGGCCAATGTGCTGCAATACTGCGCTATCGTTCGGGAGCGGGCGCTGCTGCGCAGTCTTGGAGACGCGGCGGCGGAGATTACGGAGCTTGTGTATCAGGAGGGCGGTCAGGTGGAGCAGGTGCTGGAGCTGGCGGAGCGAAAGATTTACGCCATGCGTAAGGAAAACGCCACTGGCGGGCTGATTCCTCTGACCCAGGTGCTTCAGGATGTTTTAAGTCAAATATCCCAGGCCGCCCAGAACGGCAGCAAGCTGCCGGGACTGACCACGGGCCTTGCGGACATAGACGAGTGCCTCCAGGGCCTGGGAGCGGGGGATTTTGTTCTGATCGCCTCCCGGCCCGGCATGGGCAAGACCAGTATCGCCCTGAACATGGCCGTCAGCGCCGCGAAGGCTTCCGGCAAGACGGTGGCTGTTTTCTCCCTGGAGATGAGCCGCCAGCAGCTTGTGATGCGGCTTCTGTCGGGAGAAAGTCATATTGACAATTATCAGCTCTCCCAGGGAAGGCTGAATTCCGATGAGTGGAGCCGGTTGGCGGAGGCCGCCGGACAGCTTTCCCGGATAGACATCCGCATTGACGATAACCCCAGTATGACGGTGGCGGAAATGGCTGCCCAATGTCGGAGGCTGGATAATCTGGGTCTGGTGGTGGTGGACTATTTGCAGCTTATGCAGAGTGCGGGTAGCGGCCATTCCTGGTCCAATGAGAGCCGCACCCAGGCGGTCAGCGACATCAGCCGTATGATGAAGGTCACGGCCAAGGAGCTGGGTGTGCCGCTGATATGCCTGAGCCAGCTAAGCCGCGCCAATGAAGCGCGGCAGAACAAGCGGCCCATGCTCTCCGACCTGAGAGAGTCTGGCTCTATTGAGCAGGACGCGGATGCGGTTATCGGTCTTTACCGGGAGGGATACTATAACCAGGAGTGCGAGGATCCCAACGCGGCGGAGGCTATTGTGCTGAAAAACCGCCATGGCCGGGTGGGTACGGTTTATCTGCGGTGGATTCCTGAATTTACCAGCTATGTGAACGATGAGCGCCATCGTGACGAGGATGAATACTGATCTGCTGCCCCGAAGCGGGCGAATTTTATGCGCCGTGTCCGGCGGGGCGGATTCCATGTATCTGCTGTGCAGGCTGCGGGAGCTGGGTTATGATGTGTGTGCGGCCCACTATAATCATGGTCTTCGGGGGGCGGCTTCGGACAGGGATGAAGCCTTCGTCCGGGATTTTTGCGAAAAGGAGCATATTCCCTTTCTGGCGGGCCGGGGAGATGTGCGGGTCTGCGCCGAAGAGCAACGTATGAGCATAGAGGAGGCGGCCCGCGCCCTGCGCTATGAATTTTTGGAGCAGGCGGCGGATGAGCTGGGCGCGGCTGTGATCGCCACAGCCCATAACGCCGGGGACAACGGAGAGACCATGCTTTTGAATCTGGCCCGTGGAACGGGTCTGAAGGGACTGTGCGGCATCCCGCCCGTGCGGGGCCGTATTGTTCGACCTATGCTGGATGTGACCCATCAGCAGGCACTGGACTATCTTGCGGCGCATGACGTTCCCCATATGGAGGATGAGACAAACCGGGAGGATCAATATGCCAGAAATCGGGTGCGCCACAGGGCTGTTCCGGCGCTGGAGAGCGTCAACCCTTCCTTTTTGCGCGCCGCCGGACAGACGGCGGCTTTGTTGCGTCAGGATGAGGAGCTTCTGACTACGCTGGCGGCGGAGTTTCTTGCCCAATACAGGGAGGGAAACAGTCTTTCCGCCCAGGCGCTGTGTGGGCAGCCCTTTTCCATTGCCTCCAGAGCTGTGCGTCTTATGACGGGGCAGGAGCTGTCCTATGTTCATGTGCAGGCCGTTTTAAAAACGGCCAGAGACGGCGGCATGACGGACATACCTGGCCTGACCGTCGGCAGGGAAGGTGACAGACTGGTTTTTGGCGTTGAGCCTGCGGCCCCGATTCAGCCAAGGGCGGTATCGATTCCGGGCCGGACGGATATTGCAGAGGCCGGATTGGCCCTGATTTGCAAAAAAATCACCGACTGCCCCCCTTTTGTTCACAAGTCGTTCAACATTTTTTCCTTTAATTGTGAGAATATATGTGGTAATATAATGGTTACGGCTCGGCATCCGGGGGACAGGATGCGGCCTGCGGGGCGTGGCTGTACAAAGGATCTGAAGCAGCTTTTCCAGGAAGCGGGATTCCCTTCCTGGCGGCGGCAGGGCGTGCCGGTTCTGCGGGACGGGCAAGGCGTTATCGCCGTATACGGTATTGGTTCGGCTGAGCGGGTGACTGCCCGGCCAGGAGATAAAAATATCATAAAAATAGAATTTATCCGGCTTTAGAGCCAGATAGGGGAGGAACAAAATGCGCGAGGATCTGGAAACGATTTTTGCCAGCGAGGAGGAGCTTCAGGAGCGCGTCCGTACGCTGGGAGCGCAGATAACCAAGGATTGCCAGGGCAAAACACCCCTGTTTGTGGGCGTGCTGAAGGGATGCTTCATCTTCATGGCGGATCTCGTCCGGGCCTGCGATGTGAAATGTACGGTGGATTTTTTGGTGGTGTCCAGCTATGGAGACGGGACGACCTCCACCGGGGCGGTGAAGATCATTAAGGATCTTTCGGAAAACATCGAAGGACGGGACGTTATCATCGTGGAAGATATTCTGGACAGTGGCAACACTCTGAGCTATCTGAAACGCTATATGGAGGCGCGGAGACCCGCGTCTATACGCATTGTAACACTGATGGACAAACCGGATCGCCGGACGGCGGACGTGACGGCGGATTATGTGGGATTTGAGATCCCGGACGCCTTTGTGGTGGGATACGGGCTGGATTATCAGCAGAAGTACCGCAATCTGCCCTATATCGGCGTACTCAAGCCGGAAATATATTCTTGAGCTAAGTCGAGGTAAGTCTATGGAGAACAATAATAACGGCAGTAATCGAAATCGCGGCAATAACCGGCGTATCAGAGATATCGGCTTTTATGCTCTGATTTTGGTGGTGCTTCTGGCCACGGTGTATTCCCTGACCAGCACTTCAACCACCGTGACTGTCACCTATTCCGAGGTTATAGATCTGTTTGAGGATCAGCAGGTGGAATCCTTTGTCGTCTCTGGCGACGATCTGTATCTTTATCTCCGCGAGCCGTATGAAGGCGTGACGGAGATCGTGAAAACACTGCGGGATGTGGATCAGTTCAACGAGGACTTGGGGGATACCATCAAGGAGCAAAAGGCCGCAGGTATTCTGACAGAATATGACTATGACGAGGGGTGGACGGCCCCGTGGTGGCTCTCCTTTATCCCGTACCTGATCGTCATTGTGGTGTTCGGCGTTTTGTGGTATGCCATGATGAACCGTGCAGGCGGCGGAACCGGCGGCGTTGCCAGATTTTCCAAGGCGCGCACCCGCGTGGCTTCGGAGGATCAGAAGAAAAAGACCTTCGCTGACGTGGCCGGATGCGACGAGGAGAAGGAGGAGCTTCAGGAAATTGTGGAGTTTCTCAAAAATCCCGTTGCCTATACCGCCATGGGGGCGCGTATTCCCAAGGGCGTGCTGTTGGTCGGCCCTCCGGGAACCGGCAAGACCCTGATGGCGAAAGCCGTGGCTGGGGAGGCCGGGGTGCAGTTTCTGTCCATTTCCGGTTCCGACTTTGTGGAGCTGTATGTAGGCGTGGGCGCCAGCCGTGTGAGAGACCTGTTCGACCAGGCGAAAAAGGTGGCTCCGGCCATCATCTTCATAGATGAGATCGACGCCGTGGGCCGTCAGCGCGGCTCCGGCCTGGGCGGCGGTCACGACGAGCGGGAGCAGACCCTGAACCAGCTCCTGGTGGAAATGGACGGCTTTACTAACAACGAGGGCGTCATCGTCATGGCGGCCACCAACCGCTCGGACATTCTGGACAACGCTCTCCTGCGTCCCGGTCGTTTTGACCGGCAGGTATATATCGGTCTGCCCGATGTGAAGGGCCGCGAGGAGATTTTGAAGGTTCACGCCAAGGACAAGCCCCTTGGAGACGATGTAGATCTCAACTCCATTGCGCGGGGTACCCCCGGCTTCTCCGGCGCGGATCTGGAGAACCTCTTAAACGAGGCCGCGCTGTTGGCTGTGCGCCGTCACCGCCGCTTTGTAGTGAACGCGGATATTGACGACGCCATCCTCAAGGTAGCCATGGGACCGGAGAAGAAGAGCCGGGTCATCTCCGAAAAGGAGCGGCGGCTGACCGCCTATCACGAGTCCGGCCACGCCATCGCGGCGAAATATCTGGAACACGTTGACCCGGTACACTATATCACCATCATCCCCCGTGGCCGGGCGGGAGGCTTCACCCTGATGCGGCCCACGGAGGATAAGACCTTCCAGGCCCGCAGCGATATGTTTGAGGACATCGTTATGTCTCTGGGCGGACGGATGGCGGAAAAGCTGTTTTTGGATGACATTTCTACCGGCGCTTCCGGGGACATCCAGCAGGCGTCCAAGCTGGCCCGTTCCATGGTGATGCAATATGGCATGAGCGATCGGCTTGGCCCCATCAGCTATGACGAGTCCGGCCACAGCCTGTTCATTGGCCGGGACTTCGGCATCACCAAGTCCTATTCCGAGGAGACCGCCGCCGTCATCGACGAGGAGGTCAAGCGCATATTCGACGAGGCCTCCGCCAAGTGCGAGGAGATACTCAATGCCCACCGGGAGCAGCTTATCGCCGTGGCGGAATATCTTCTGGTGCATGAGTCCATGGACGGCGCGGACTTTGACTACTTCTGCGACCACGGAGAGCTTCCCCCGAAGCAGGAGACCGACCCGGCCCCTCAGGAGCCGGAGACGGAACCCCAGGCTGTGCCGGAATCCGCCGGGCAGGAAGCACACCAGGAGACCACCGATCAGGAGCCGGAAGCCCGCCCTGAGCCGCCGTTTCCCTCTGACTCGGAGGAGCTGTAAAAATCAATTCAAGAGGCGGGCCATGCCCGCCTTTTGTGGTAATGTATAGGAGAGAAAAACCATGAAATTAGGCATTGTAGGACTTCCCAACGTGGGGAAAAGCACGCTGTTCAACGCCCTGACGAACGCCGGGGCGGAATCGGCCAACTATCCCTTTTGCACCATCGACCCCAATGTGGGGGTGGTGGCTGTGCCGGACGAGCGGCTGGACTATCTGGCGGAGCTGTATCAGCCCAAGAAATACACCCCGGCGGTGATTGAGTTTGTGGACATTGCCGGTCTTGTGAAGGGAGCCAGCCAGGGGGAGGGCCTGGGCAACAAGTTTCTCGCGAACATCCGGGGAACGGATGCCATCGTCCATGTGGTGCGGTGCTTTGATGACCCCAACATCATCCGCCACGAGTGTTCCACCGACCCGGCGGGGGACATCGAGACCATCAACCTGGAGCTTATTATGGCCGACCTGGAGATGATTCAGCGCCGCCTGGAAAAGGCCCAGAAGTACTTGAAATCCGGGGACAAGAAATACGCAAAAGAGGCGGACGTTCTCTCCCGCCTGGCGGATTGGCTGAATGAGGGGAAATCCGCCCGCAGCTTCCCCTGCGAAAAGGACGAGGCGGAGCTTATCGGTCAGTCCGACCTGCTGAGCCTGAAGCCGGTGATTTACGCCGCCAACATGGACGAGGACGGCTTTGCGGATGCGGAAAACAGCCCTTACTATCAGCAGGTGGCGGCTGTGGCGGCCCAGGAGGGCAGCTCCGTGCTGCCTGTGTGCGCCCGGTTTGAGCAGGACATCGCGGAGCTGGACGACCCGGAGGACAGGGCGGTGTTCATGGAGGAGCTGGGCCTGACGGAATCCGGCCTGGAACGGCTGATAAAAAGCTCCTATGACCTGCTGGGTCTTATCTCCTTTTTGACCTGCGGGGCGGACGAGTGCCGGGCCTGGACGATCACCAGAGGGACGAAAGCGCCCCAGGCTGCCGGAAAAATTCACACGGACTTTGAGCGGGGCTTTATCCGTGCGAACGTCATTGCCTTTGACGACCTGAAAGCCTGCGGCAGCGAGGCGGCGGCCAGGGAAAAGGGCCTGCTCCGGGCTGAGGGCAAGGAATACGTCATGCAGGACGGCGACGTCGTCCACTTCCTGTTCAATGTCTAAGCGCATTTCTTTGCTGGACGGCTGGCGGGGCCTGGCCTGCTGGCTGATGATTGTCTATCACCTGCTGTTCGATTTCTATATGTTCGGCTGGGTGGGCCGGAGCTTTATCTTCGGCACGCCTATGGTGATATTCGAGCGGTTTATCGCCTATTCCTACATACTCTGCGCCGGTATCAGCGCTCACTATACCCACAGCAACCTGCGCCGGGGGCTTATCACCGCCGGAGCTGGTGTGCTGGTGATTATCGCCTCCTTTATCGTGGACGCGCCCATTTTATTCGGCGTTCTGCAATTTCTGAGCGCGGCGATGATACTCTATGCCCTGATTGGCCGGTGGACGGAAAAGGTGCCGGAAAAAATCGCCCCGTTTCTCTGGCTGGGCCTGTTCATCCTTACAAAGCTGTGGACGGAAAATACCCTGGTTCAGGTTAAATGGCTGTTCTGGCTGGGGTTCAAATACAGCGGCTTCGTGTCTTATGATTATTTCCCCATTCTGCCCTATATCTTTCTGTTCCTCATTGGAACCTGGCTTGGCCGACAGCTTAAAAAGCTGCAGGAGCGAAGCCCGGAAAGTCCGCTTCTCACCGCCCAGGCACCAAAGATTCTCACCTGGCCGGGACAGCACAGCCTTTGGATATATTTGCTGCATCAGCCGATTTTATACGGGGCCTGCTTCGTGGCCTATTTTCTTCTGTGAGCTATGAGTGCATTTCTGTGGCTGATGTCCAGCGCCGTTATGCTGGGGCTTTTGGACTGCCTTGCGATTCGGGCCGCTGGGGAACTATTTGGCCTCGACCTGCGCAGCGGGACGCTGGCACTGAAAAAAGCATTTCTCGCGCCTGCAAACTGGCATCCGGCCCTGATTTTTGCCGCCTCCTTAGCCTTGCTGTGGCTGACGGCGCTGCTGGGCTATGCCTTTGATACCGGCGGCGTGTCGGGCTTTATGGACCATCTCTATACCCGCATGACTGAGGCGGGAGACGCGCCCCGCTATATTTATATGGCGGAAAACGGCTACGTCTCCACCGGGGAGTATGTGAACAACATTGTGTTCTACCCCCTGTATCCCCTTTTGATGGCGGGGCTTGGGGCTTTGCTGGGTGGCCGGACGGCTCTGGCGGGGATGATCATATCCCAGGTGTGCTATGGACTCTCCGCTGTGTTTGTGGCAAAGCTGGCGGCGCGGGACTGCACCCATCCCAGCGCGGCGCTGGCCACCTATTGGCTGTATCCCTTCGGCTTTTTCTGTATGGGCGTGTTTACGGAGGGGCTTTTCCTGCTGCTGACGACGACGGGCCTGTACTGCGTCCGGGAGCGGAAATGGGCCTGGGCCGGTGTGATAGGGTTTCTCTGCGCCCTGACGAGAGCGCAGGGGCTTCTCCTTCTCCTGCCGGGGGTCTACTGCGCCTGGCGATATGTCCGCGCCCACGGCTGGCGCTGGCGGCTTTTGTGGCTGGCGGGGCCGGTGTGCGGCTTTGGGGGTCTATCTGCTCATCAATAAAATCGTCTGCGGGGACTTTCTGGCCTTCCAGTATTATGAGAGCATCTCCCCCTGGTGGCAGACGACCCAGTGGCTGGGCCGCACCGTCGCCCAACAGTGGGAGATGGCCCTGGCCTATCCCGGCCTGGCCAAATGGATATACTGGCCCCAACTCGCGATCTATTTTATCGCGGCGGCTTTGCTGTTCGCGGGCTGGCGGCGGAGGCTGGATACCGCCTATGTCCTCCACGGCACGGCTTATCTGGGTATGTGCTATACGGCCTCCTGGCTCATCAGCGGAGGCCGGTATATGCTGGGCTGCATCCCTGTGTACCTGTGCGTCGGCAGCCTGGATAAAAAATGGCTGCGCTATGGCTTTCTGGCAGGCGAGGCGGCGTTTATGCTGCTATGTAGCTGCTGGTTTATGCAGGGGCAGGCTATTATGTAGAGCGTTATATATTACAAAAGGGGCTGTGAGAAAAGTCCCAACACAAAGAGCTGCGGCTTTGGTATTTATGATTTGGTAACAACCTATTGGTTGTTACCAATCATTATATGGTATAAGACTCTGAGCCTCATTCCGACGCAAAATCCTGCGGCGCTGTCTGTGCCGATTGGATTCAGAGGTTCCCTGGGCTTTTACTCTACCACGGACACAAAGGAATTGTAATCGTTTCGAGTGGAGGCGCTGGAATAGGCGTCGGCTTCGTCGGCGTAGTGACCGATACCCAGGACGATGGCGGCCTCATAGCCCTCGGCCACGCCGTACAGGGCTTTGGACTCGTCGTCCACATTGATGGTCATGGCGCAGGGGGCCACATACATATTGGCCGCCAGGCCGATGGACTGGGCGTAAAGATACATACTCTCCGCCGCCAGACCTCCCTGGAATTGCATACTGGCACCCATGGAATCCTCCGTGGGTACAGCCACAATGATAACGGTGCAATCCGTGGTGCTTACAAGGTTCTCCTTCAGCTCGTCGTTTTCAATGATAATGAACTGCCAAGGCTGACTGTTCATAGCGCTGGGGGCGTTAATACCCGCCTGGATGATGGCCTCGACTTCCTCGTCCGTCAGCGCCTCGCCGGAAAAGTCTTTGCAGGCAAAGGCGTTCAGGATGACCTCGTCTGCCGTCTCGCCCTTCACCTTAGTGACGGTTTCGCTCTCCGTCTCCCCGGAAGCCTCTCCAGAGGCAAAGGCGCAGACGGACAGTATCAGCGCAGCCAGCAGCGCCAGGGCTAGGACAGTGGTCAGGCGTGTACGTTTTTTCATGGGTAAAAGTCCTCCTGTTGGAAAATAATCAAATTTATTATAATATAAACATTAACGGTTGTAAAGACAGATAAAAAATGCGTTCCCCCGGCATACGGGAGAACGCATATAACGGATGCAAACCGCACCGTAGTGGGCGGCGGTGACGGCGCCGCGCCGGAACCAAAACATATCGTTCGGTCTCTATGATTAAAGCGGGAGGTCTTTTTTCTGGAAGCGAATGGCCCCTACTGTATAACAAATTGCGGCGACGACGACCAGTGCGATCAGCTTGGGGATAAAGGAAGTATCCACAGCGCCGGAACCGACTGTCCCCAACGCATCGATGTCAAACAATCCGATCAGGGAGACGCGGTTGAACATTCCCAGTTCTTCCACACCCATTCCAACGTTTACCATGCTCTCTGAACCGAACATCCCCAGCAGGGAACAGATGAAAAACCAGACGTTTAAACCGCCGCCCAGGGCCAGGGCGTATTTGCTCAGGTTGAAGAGGCAGCTTGCCAAATAGCAGATGCTTGCCATTGCCTCTGTCAGAAGATACAGTCCGCCGTAAAGCGCCGCATACCTTGCGACATCCACCTCGCCTACAATCACATGGCACGCAATCAGTTTGGTAAGGAATCCGCATCCCACCATAATAAGGGGAACAATAACCATATAAACGGCCTGCGTGATGACAACGGCGCGGCGCTTTGTCGGCGTGGAAAGAATATAGGCCATGGATCCCTTGTCCACCTGATCAACGATCAGGGCATTGCCGGCAAAGATGATAAACAGCAGAATGGGCAGCAGGCTCATAACGGTAAAATACATTTGATTGAGCATGGCCGAGGTGTCCATCTCGCTCATGTTCTCCACCAGGTCGGCGGACACGCCCATCATTTCCAGCATATTGGTCATCATGGTTTCCATGTCCAGGTCATCCCCGGAAAAACAGCCCTGTACAGAACCCAGTGCATAGACATATTCAAAATTGGAGATATAGGAATCAAGTCCGATTTCCGACTGGGACAGCGTATCAGCCGCCTCGGCGAAGCCCTCGCTGGTTAAGTCCATATCGTCCGACTGTGCGGACGCCATTTCGAAGGCTGCGTCGTACAGCGTCAAATCATCAGCTTCTGAAAAGTCCTCATAGCTAAGCTCCGTACCGGCCAGTTCATTGTAAGAGGCCAGCACATAAAGATAACTGTAAAAGTCGGGCTGCGCGTCGGTATAATCCTCCGCGTCCGAGGTCGAGCCTATCAGATTTCCTGCGAAGGTGATCACCACTGTCATCAGGCAGAGAATAATTGTGCAGGCAATGGCTAAAACCTTGTTGGAGTTGATGCTCTGCTTCATTAAAGGCCAGGAAAAGATTTTTGTTGTCTTCATTGTTAATACCGCTCCCTCTGAGATTTATTGCTTTGCATTGGTTTAAAATAGGCTTCCAGGTCTTTATTGCCTTGAATTGTTCTCATAAATAGGCTTCCAGGTCGGGGTGACTTTCCGACAGGGATAAGACCCGCAATCCGTCCATAGCCTGAAAGACGGCGTCAACATTCTTTGCAAGGGCCGCCGTCTGCACCTGCATACCGTCCGCGCTGCATTCCGGCAGCCGGTCGCAAAATGTTTTTGCAGAAGCCTCGTCCGCAAATTCCACATGAAAGGTTCGCATGGAGCCATGGCGGAAATCGGACAGATTTACCACGCTCTGTATTCTGCCGCTGTCTATAATTGCCACGCGGTCGCACACCTCTTCGATCTCCTCAAAGATATGACTGGACATGAAAATGGTTCTTCCCTTGCTTTTTTCCTCGCGGATCAGCTCAAGAAAGGTTTCCCGCATTAAAGGGTCAAGTCCGGTGGTCGGTTCGTCCAGAATGAGGATGCTTCGGTTTCCCATCAGGGCCGCGACAATAGCCGCTTTCTGCTTCATACCCTTGCTCATGCGCTTTAAAACGGCGGAAGGGTCAAGCCCCAGCATATCGATCAGGTGATTCATATAGGAGAAATCCCGTACGCCAAGGAATTGCGCCTGCACCTTAAAAAAATCAGTGCCGGTTTTCAAATCGGGAAACGCGATCTCGCCCGGAATGTAGCTGACGCTTTTCATCACGTCAGGCGCATTTGTCCATGGATTCAGCCCATTGATTGAAACCGCGCCGCCGTCGGCCTTAAGAAAGCCCATCATATGCCGAATGGTCGTTGTTTTTCCCGAACCGTTTGTGCCAAGATAACCGAAGACCTCACCCTCGTGAATATCGAGAGAAATATCAAATATTCCACGCCCACGACCGTAATTTTTGGTTAAATGATCCACAGAGATAATGGTGTCGCTCATTATTTCACTTCCTTTCGGAACGCCTTGATGGCAGCCCCTCAAAATGGTGGCCGGTATCGTAGAAGCTCATAAAATAGTCCTCCAGCGTGAAGGGTATTTCCACAAAATCCGTGATGTGAAACCCCTTCAGGCTTGCGATCAATTCCCCGACCTGATCCGCCGGAATTTGTACCCGCGCCCGCAGCTTCCTTTTGTTTTTTGACGTAAAAGTAAAAGGTTTGGTTATAAACGCGTTATAGGAATCCTCATCAGGAAACGCAATGCGGTAAATTCTGTCATGCTTCTGTTTCAGCTCGTCCGATTGAAATTCGGAAACAATTTTTCCATCCCGGATAATGGCAATGCGATCACATACGGCATCTACCTCATGAAAGATGTGAGAGGACAGAAAAATGGTTTTTCCTCGACGCTTTTCTTCCAGGATAAATTCGATGAATGTTTCCTGCATAACGGGGTCAAGTCCCGACGTCGGTTCGTCCAAAATGAGAATATCCGGGTCGTGCATGAAAGCTGTAACAATGGCCAGCTTGCGCTTTACGCCAAGGCTCATTTGTTTGATGCTGATGTTGGGGTCAAGCTCAAACCGCGCCAGAAGCATTTGCAGATAGTCCCTGTTTTTCACGCCGCGCATTTGCTCCATCATGTGCAGAAATGCGGTTCCAGACAGGCCGGAAGGAAGCGTGACCTCTCCCGGCAGATAGCCGATGATGTTTTGCAGTTGGGCGCTGTTTTGCCAACTGTCCCTTTCCAGGATGGATGTGCGGCCTTCCTGCGGCTTGGAGAATCCCATCAGGTGACGGATCGTTGTGGTTTTTCCGGCTCCGTTTGGCCCCAGAAAGCCATAGCACTCGCCTTTGTCTATTTTAATATTGACATCAAACACGCCACGACCGTGGCCGTAGTCTTTTGTCAGATGCTCTATGGCAATGGTAGACATCCGTTTTCCTCCTTGTCATTCTTGACGCAACAAAACAACTGTTGTATTATGACTATAATCAGCGTTGAGAACGAAGTCAACCAACAATTATCCAACAAATGTTGTATGATGAACGGAGGAATTCCATGAAAAAAAGCCCGGAAATAACAGACGCAACACGAAATAAGCTGATTCAGGCGTTTTGTGAGATATACAAGGAAAAACCAATTAGCAAAATTACTGTGAAGGAAATCACAGATATTGCGGGCTATAACCGATGTACGTTTTATCAGTATTTTCAGGATATTTATGCACTACTGGAGTATGCTGAGAGTGAAATGATCGCGACGGGCCTGGAGAAAATCAACGCCCTTCGGTTGGAATCCTCGGATTTTGACCGGCAGTTTGTGCTTTCCCTGTCCGATGTGCTGCACGAGCATGACTATTATTCTGTACTGCTTTTGCGAAGTGGCGTAGGGTCTGATTTTTTCAGAAAAATCAAGGAATATATCATACCGGTTATGATGAAGCGCTATCATGTTTCTGAGGAAAATACAAGGGCCGTATTTTGTCTGGAGTATTGTCTTTCGGGGATGCTGACTGTTCTGACGCACTGGCTCGAAAGGCCGGAGGATCTTACGACAGAGGAATTTGGTACATTGATACACGGAATATGGTGCGACGGGCCGCTTGTGCAGCTAAAGGAATAAGATACATCTGGGATAAAGGATATTGTATTTCAATAAGCCTTACGTTGACAGACCGAATGGGTAGTTGTAGAATGAAAAGGTATTACGGAGATTTGAAAGCCTGACCGCTTTTCTCCTCCAGCGGAAGAAAATGGAGCAAATCACAGACCGGGAGGCGTAAATTCTCGGAATCCGAGAGTGATTCCCGGTCTGTTGGGTGGTATTCTCACTGACATATTGTTAGAATTTCAGGCGTAAGGAACAAAAAAACGCCTGAGGAGGTTTTCAAAATGGGACAGAAATCCATAGGGGCCTTTATCGCCGCGCTGCGAAAGGCCAACGGCATGACCCAAAAGGATTTGGCGGAGAAGCTGAATGTATCCGACAAGACCGTCAGCCGCTGGGAGCGGGACGAGGGCGCCCCCGACCTCACCCTAATCCCCGTGATTGCGGAGATTTTCGGCGTGACCTGCGACGAGCTTCTCCGGGGCGAGCGCAAGACCCCGGAGGAGCGGGCCAGCGAGGCCGATAGCGCAGAGGAGAGCGCCACCGCCAGGGGGCAGAAGCAGCGGCAGCGACTGCTGGCCGCCAGCCTCACCAAATACAAAAACCACACCTATATCGCCATGGGCATATCCCTGGCGGGACTGGCCGCCGCCATGATACTAAACCTGGGCTTTCTCTATGCCATCGTCGGGTTTTCCGTGGCCATGATATTTCTGGTCGCCGGGGTCGTCTGTCAGCTCATATTCATCAACAACGCCTTTGCCGCTGTGGCCGGGATAGACGAGGGCAAGGATTTATACGATTATAAGAAAAGCGTGGTGCGCCTGGGGGAGTATTCCTTCGGCCTTGACGTGTTTTTGCTGGGGGTGGCGCTGCCGCTGCTGTTTGTGGCCGCCTATCTGGGGCTGAGCGCTGCTAGCTGGCTTGCCTATGGCCTACTGGCGGCGGCGGTTTTGACTGTGGTCTATGTCGTAATATGCTGGGCCGTCAACGCCTCCCTGGTGAAAAAGGGCGTTTTGCGGATGGAAGAGACGGCGGAGGCCCGCTATTGGAAAAGGCACCGGCTCCAGCGGAAATACGGCGTCAGGCTGTCCGTGGCGCTGGCTGTCACCCTGGCAGCCCAAATTGGGGTCAACGCGGTGGATGCAACGGTTTTCACCAGCGGAACGCTGTTTGAGGATTACAACAGCTTCGTGGCCTATATAGAGGAGGAAGTTTCGAGAGATACCGATTATTACGGTACCGAGGCCGTTGCGGTGGTCTCTGAGCCGGAGGAGGCTGTACTGATTTATCAGGCGTATACGGAGGATTGGGAGCCGCTGTATTTCAATGAGGATGGAAATCCCGTGAGCGAGAGTTATGTAAACTCCCTGGGCAATGTGACCTACGGGGACGCTCTGGTGGACGGGGAAGGGAATCTGCTGTGCAAGTGGGTGTGGAAAAACCGATCTGTCAGCCGCCTCAGCTACGGCAGCGCGTCCAGCGGCTACCTGCCCATCGTTGCATACGATGATGAGGCCCTGGCCCACGGGGACATGGTTCTTTTCTGGCTGAACGTACTGTTCGCTGCGGCCTATGCGGCAGAGGTCGTCATCACGGTTGTCGTTTATCGAAAACAGAGGTCGAAGTAACGAGCGGGAGAAACAAGATCAAAAAATCGGAAGGGCTTTTTTAGTCCTTCCGATTTTTTCAACGGTTGGTTATTCCTGCTCCACTCGTAGCTTTTTCACTCGTTTGCCGTCGGCTTCCAACACAGTGACGGAGAGGTTTTCATAGGTCACACGGCAGCCGGGGTCGGGGAAACCGCCTACCATTTCCATGACCCAGCCGCCGACGGTCTCGCTTTCAAAGTCAAAGGATTTCTCATCCAGACCGGTCAGCTCCAGAAAATCCCCAATGGGAAGGTCTCCGTCCAGCTCCCACAGGCCGTCGCCGGTCTGCACTACCTCAGGGGCAAACTCGTCTGTTTCGTCCCAGATGTCGCCCACCAGGGATTCCAGCACGTCCTCCATGGTGATGACTCCGGCGGTGCCGCCATATTCGTCCGTTACGATGGCAAGGTGGGTCTGGCGGGAGCGAAGCTGCTCCAGCACAGCGGGGAGCTTCACGGTCTTATAAATCCAGCAGGGCTCACTGAGCAGAGGCCGCAGGTCGTGGGTCTCTCCGTCCAGCATGGCCCGGTACAAGGCGTTGAGGTGCAGAATACCAATGATATTGTCTGTGTCCCCCTCGTATACGGGCAGGCGGGAATAGGGCGCATCGGCGGCAATGCGGAGAACATCGTCCCAACTGTCATGGATGTCGATGGCCAGCATATCCACCCGTGAGGTCATTACCTGGCTGGCTGATATGTCTCCAAAGTCCAGGGCGGCCTGGAGAAGCTCGCTGCGCTCCTCATCCAGCACGTCCTCGTCTTCTGCGGTCTCAATAATGGATTGCAGCTCCTCCAATGCCGCTTCCTGCTCGTTTTCCTCGTCCTTTACTGGCAGATGGCCGGTGATCAGATTGATCAAGGAAGTAACACACCAAATCAGCGGCTTCAGGACGATGGACAGCCCCCTCACCGGCCCGGCCACAGCGGGTGCCAGGCGATTGGCATTCTTCTTTGCAAGAATCTTGGGAATGGTTTCCCCGCAGATGATTATGATGATGGTGTCGATGACCGTGGCCAGAGTAGCGCAGGCCCCTTCCGACACGCCGGTGCTGGCGGCCAGTCCCAGAGCAATGACGGAGCAAAGAGACGAAGAAGCCACGTTGACCAGATTATTTCCAATTAAAATGGCGCTCAGAGCGTCCTCAAATCTGTCCAAAAGTCCTAGGGCCGTCCTGGCGGAGCGGCTGCCGTCCTCTGCGGCGTTTTCCAGCCGGAGACGGTTCGCGGAAGAAAGACTCATCTCCGAGGCGGAGAAGAAGCCGGACAGAGCTACGCATAGAAGCAGCGCTATAACGTAACCAGTCATGCTTTCTCGCCTCCTTCCTTCGGCTCACTTGGAAGCTTTCGGACGATCAGCTTGCGGATGCGGTGTTTATAGATGTCGGATACGGTAAATTCCAGGTCATGATACAGGAATTTATCCCATTGGGCAGGCATCAGCTCGAACTGCTCCAGCGTCCACTCCGTCATGGATTTGTGGGCCAGCTCTGGATCGTCCTCAGGATCTTCATAGCCCAGAAGCTCAAAGACCTCGTCCACATCGAGCTGGGCGTCCACCTCATATCGACCGCCGCCCAGGGGGTGAAAGTGTTCCTCTACCACGTCCTCCTCGTCCCAAATCTCGCCAACCAGCTCCTCCAATATGTCCTCCACCGTCACAAGCCCCAGGGTGCCGCCCCAGGCGTCTGTGACGATAGCCATATTCAGCCGCTTTTTGCTCATTTCCGGCAGCAGCGCGTCTACATTGGTGCCGGCAGGGACGAAATACGCCTCGTCAAGCAGGGCGTTTAAATCCACGCTGTCTCCCTGCTCCAGCCAGGTTTTTATGTATTTCCGTATTTGCAGAACGCCGATGATATTGTCTGCTGTTCCATCGTATACGGGCAGGCGGCTGTGCCGATGGGAGCGAATGAAGTCTATGATTCTGTCCACAGGCCAGGCGGCGTCCACCGCCGCCATGTCCACCCGCGCCGTGAGGACGTGGTCAACGGTCACATCCCCAAATTCCAGGGCGGACTGCACCAGGTCGCCCTGCGTTTCCTCAAGGCTTCCGGCATCGGTCATGTCTTCAATGATGTCGTAAAGCTCGTCCTCGGTGACGGAGACCTCCTCCTCATTTCCAGGTGTTAGCCTGGCTACGCCCTGCCCGATAGCAGTCAGCACGGCGGAAATAGGGGTGAAAATGCGCATAAAAAAGCACAGCGAACCCGCGAATCCAAGACAAATTCGCTCGCTGTATTTTCGTGCTATGGTCTTTGGCAGCATTTCCCCGGCAAAAAACAGAACCAGGGTGGTGGCAAGAGTACCCCAAACAACAGCGCCTGTTCCCCAGAGCTTCGTGACAAGCACGGTTACGATGGCGGCGGCAGACAGGTGAATGATATTTGTGCCAATCAGGATGGTTGTAATGGCCCGGTCAAAATTGTCCAGAATCAAAAGGGCTTTTTCTGCCTGCGCATCGCCCTTTTCCTGGCGGGCGCGGACACGGGCGCGGGAGACGGAGGCGAAGGAGGACTCCATCAGCGCAAAATAGGCTGCACCGAGCAGCAACACGGCGAGTGCCAGGATCGATAGCCAACTGCCATCATCCATAGGGGATAACCACCTCTTATTTCTTGGAGAGATAACGGTAAAAACCGTTGCCCCGCGCCGATTACGGCCAGCGTAAGGCTAAAAATATTTTAAGGTGTTAGTCAGTAATTGGGTCGTTAAGTCTTTAAGTCCGTTTTATTGGACA
>JAJQCH010000097.1:11759-21548 GCA_021202795.1 Oscillospiraceae bacterium | reverse complement strand
AGGTTCATAAATTCATTCTACCGAGTGTCCAACTTGCACTTGCAATTTGCGGAAAGATTTCTGATTATCGGCTTATCAGAGCTGGAAAAAATCTGTATCGTCAGTCATTGCTACAGGGATAATAACAATGTAATCCGAATCATCTCGGCAAGAGAAGCAACTACACGAGAAAAACAAACCTACCGTGAATGGAAATGGAGGGGATAATCATGCGGGAAGAATACAACATTGAGGAACTGAATCCTCGTAAAAATCCATATACCAACCGACTCAAAAAGCCGATTACAATCAATATTGATGTAAGCACGATAGAATATTTTAAGGAGCTTTCCACTTCCTCCGGGATTCCATATCAAACGCTCATCAATCTCTATCTGACTGACTGTGCAGAGACGAAAAAACGCCCAAGCCTATCGTGGGGCTAAAGCTCTTGCAAGGGACTGTTTTTGATGCAGTCCCTTTTTTCTTTACTTCCAGGAACCTTCTACCTGATGCCACTTTCCGTCAGGGCCCTTTTCCGGCAGGGTCAGATTGTCGCTGGTGTAGTAGACCTCAAACTCCGAGGTGACAAGTAGCTTTCCCTCCTGGTCGTATACCTCACCGGTGCAGAGGGCGACATGGCGTCCATTTTTGACCAGCCGGGATTTGGCTGTCAGGGTGCCGCCGGTGCCGGGGCGCAGGTAATGAATGGAAGCCGACTGGGTCAGCATACTCCGGCCCGTGGAGGCGGCGGCCATGCCGGTGACGCAGTCGCACAGGGCGAACAGCAGGCTCCCGTGCGCCACGCCCTGGGGGTTCAGGCTGTCCGGCGTCATGTCCACCTGACACTCGCAGTAACCCTCCTCCAACACAGTGTAGCGTATCTTATTGTGGCCGTTAAAGCCTCCGTTTTCGTTCATAAATTCCTTGAATTTTTCCATATCCAGCATAATACACATATCCTCCATGATCTGTATTTCTATAAGGAAAGGGGCGGAAAATGAATCCACCCCTTTACAAATCTACGTTTAGTATATCATGCCGATTCCCGCCCGTCAATCCCCCCGCGCGCCAGACGAGCGCGCCTGTTGAACAGTGTAATAATGTCAAATAATCGTTGACAAAAGGCGAAGAGTGTATTATACTCAATTTAATGAAAAATCCGCAAATTGCAAGTGCAAGTTGGACACTCGGTAGAATGAATTTATGAACCTTGGTCATGGCTGGAACCGCAGGTTTCTGCCATGAGCGAGGTTGCCGCAGCCTTCAGGCTGTGAAAACAGCATCCAAGAAGGCCTCGAACAGTTCCTCCGGGGTACGGTAGCCGAGCTTCTTGCGGGTTGATTTTTTTGATTTTTATGCTAATATGTATATCGTACATCAGGATATGGAGGTAAGTACTATGGCATACAGAATCACCGATGCGTGCATCTCCTGCGGGAGCTGCGCTGAACAGTGCCCCATGGAGGCCATCAGCGAAGGCGACGCCCATTACGTCATCGACGAGGACAAGTGCATTAGCTGCGGTAGCTGCGCCGAGCAGTGTCCCATGAGCGCCATCGAAGAGGCGTGACGCTCGACCGAAAGGGGCGATGCGTTGCATATCGCCCCTCTCCCTATACCGCCCCATTTTCCCACAGGAGGGAGCTTTTATGAAACAGCTTTGGTCAGGCGGGCCGGTCTATACGGACGACCCTGCCTTTAAAATAACCACCGATTCCGTGCTTCTGGCAAACTTTGCCGGAGGGGTGGATTTCACCCGCTGCATGGACATGGGCTGCGGCGGCGGACTGCTTTCCGTGCTGCTGCACCACGCCAGGCCGGAGGCCGTATTCGACAGCGTGGACGTGCGGCAGGCCGCTGTGGACGTGTGCCGGGAAAACTGCCGGGCCAACCGCATCCGGGGTCAGGCATCTTGCGTGGATCTGCGGCAGCACCGCAGTCTGGGCCAGCCTGGGGCCTACGACCTGGTGGTGTGCAACCCGCCTTATTACTATAGCGGCAAGCCCTCCCCGGACGGGGACAGGGCCGCTGCCCGCTCCGGCCTGAGTCCGGCCCAGTTTTCCGGGGCCGCCTCCTATCTGCTGCGCAAGGGCGGTACCTTCTGCCTGGTTCACAAGCCGGAATACCTGACGGACATCTTCGCCGCCATGCGTCTGGCGGACATCGAGCCAAAGCGGCTGCAAATGGTGGCCCATAAGGTCGAAAGCGCACCCTCCCTGGTGCTGATTGCCGGACGGCGGGGCGGACGCCCCGGTCTTGCCGCACTGCCGACCCTGGTGCTGTGCAACGCCGACGGCACCCCGTCCCAGGAAATACGGCGGATTTACCATATGCAATCCAAAACACAAGCATAGAAATTCAACGGTCATTAACACGTGGTTTTCAATGTATTCATTTACATATTGGCGGGGCTGATCGCGGGGATTCTGACCGGGTTTTCCGGCATATCCGCCGCTGTGGTGGTGACGCCGGCCCTGGTGGCCCTGTGCGGCTTTGACGCCTACGAGGCGGTTGGCATCGCCATGGCCTCGGACGTGATCGCCTCCGCTCTGACCTCCACCAGCTACGCCAGGCACGGCCATCTGCGCATCGGCGACGCCAAGTGGCTGATGATCTCCGTTCTGGTCTTCACCCTGTTAGGAAGCTGGCTGGGGAACATCGTCCCCCATGACACGCTGGGAGACATCTCCGTCGTGCTGACGCCCCTGATGGGCATAAAATTTCTCTTCTTCCCTCAGACGAATCTGAACCGATTTATTGGAGAACAGGGCAAAAAAGCCCTGTTTTGGGAATCCATCGCCAGCGGCGGGGTCATCGGCATTATCGCGGGCTTCGTAGGCGCCGGCGGGGGCGAGATGCTGCTGCTGGTGCTGACCACCCTGCTCTGCTATGAGGTGAAGGATTCCGTCGGCACCGGGGTATTCATTATGACCTTCGTGGCCCTGGTGGGCTGCGCCAGCCATATCTACCTCGGCGGCTGGCCGGACACCACCGCCTTTATCATCTGCATCATCGGCAACGCCACCGGCGCCATCTTCGCCGCCCGCCTGGCCAACCGCATCAACTCCGCTACCCTGAACCGCATCATCGGCGTTCTGCTGGTTGTGTCAGGCATGATCATGTTCGTGGCGAATTTCTTCCTGTGAGGGACATTCGCAGGAAAAACGGCTATCAATCACCAGTATCCGCTCCGCATCCGCCCTGCCCCATCTCCGGCGCTGCGGTGTGGAAATGCTGGAGCAAATCGCCCCGGAGGCCAACTCGCTCCTGAAAAGGTTCAGTTTTCAAGCTGAACCTTTTTATGTCTGAACCGTACGCAGACGACGCAAAAAAGCCGACTGCTTTCGCAATCGGCTTTTTTTGGTGGGGGAAGGTGGATTCGAACCACCGAAGGCATTGCCAGCAGATTTACAGTCTGTCCCCTTTGGCCACTCGGGAATTCCCCCATATTCAATTTGCTTGCGCTAGGAGGCCGGACGTTGGAGCTGGTAGACGGACTCGAACCCCCGACCTGCTGATTACAAATCAGCTGCTCTACCAACTGAGCTATACCAGCTAATCTTGCCAGCCGTGATATAATACCAAATCCTCAGCGGTTTGTCAATAGCTAAATTGAATTTTTCCCTTGTATAGCTCAAATTTTTTCGTTATACTGTCATTATCACGGGCATATTACCTGACCGCAAAGGAGGCGATCGGATGCAGCAGCTCATCATGCCGGAGGAAAGCCCGGCCCAGGCCGCGTTCTGCATGGACGGGGATTATATGGCCCCGTATATCCCCCAGGGGGCGGTGGTACTGGTGGAATGGGCGCTGCCGGAGGCAGGGCAGTGCGGACTGTTCCGCACCGGCGGCCAGATCTTAGCCCGTCAATACTGCGAGGACTGCTTTGGAAATATCTATCTTTTGGTGCTGAACCGCGCCCGCAGGGAGCTGGATGTGACCATTCCCGCCGGGGAGACGGTGGAGTGTCTGGGACGGCTCCTTATGGAAAAGGTTCCCCTGCCTTTGGATTAGCGCACTGTATTTCGGTCATATTTGCGGGCCAAGCCGCATAGGATACTCTTTGTGTTCCATGGATTCAGGACAGGAGGGTTCCTATGATATATGTACCTACACAGCAGGGGATTACAGCATTGGCAGCAGAGCCGGTTCAGACCGATTTTCTTCAGCGGCTGGAAACGTTTTTTCAGTGCCTGACGCCCTGCCTTGACCACCGCCCGGCATATAGGGAGGCCGGTCTGCCGGAACGGCTGGCCGCCCCGGAACGGACGGTGTATTTTTCTGTCTCCTTTCCCGGAGATGACGGCAGGGTGCGCACCGCGCCCTGCTGCTTTATACAATACACCACAGTCCTTGGCCCTGTCCGCTGCGCTCTGGCGCTTCAGCCGGTGAAGGACATTTCCGGCATGAAGTGGAAGGCTTTGTCCCTCTCGCTTGAAAACAGTCTGGCGGGCCTGGCCATGGGCGGGGCCGCCGCCGGAGCCTCCATCGATCCGGCATCGCTCAGCAAACGGGAAAGCCTGGCCTTCTGCCAGCGATTTATAACGGCGCTGGCCCCCTTTCTGCCTGCCTGCGCCGTTTTGGAGGGAAGCATCCCTCTTCGGGAGCAAGGGTATCTCCGGGGGCAGATAAACAGGCTTCCCTATACGTTACCCCGTCCGGGCCGGATTTTTCCTCCTCAATGGGAGCAGGATCAGGCCAGAGGGTATGGTCTGTGTTATTTCGCCCAAAGCACACTGAGAAAAAGCAGCGGCCCCCGCTTGGAGGGACAAACCGCCGCCATCGGCGGAAATACCGGCCCGGCGGCCTGGGCTGGTGAAAAGGCGCTGCAGCTTGGGGCCATGGTGACAGCCATCGGCGGGAAAAACGGCTGTCTGTACGCCTCGGCTGGGCTGCCTCTGGCCCTGCTGCGGGACATGGCGAGAAATCCGACCCGTCCTCTGCCCTCCTATGCCAGCGAGGCGACGGGCATTGTCTTCCGGCCCGGCGGCTCCGTTTGGGACGCCGGCGCGGACATATGCCTCCCCTGCGACCCAGTCTGTCCTCTGGATGCGGCAGACGCCCAGGCCGCCATCGCCCACGGGGCCGCCGTGTTCGAGGGTGCGGAGTGCGCCTGCACGCCCGAAGCCGTCCGGCTGCTCCGGGAGGCAGGCGCTCTATATGTCCCCAGCGTGGCCGCCGCCTGCGGCGCGGCGCTTGTGCAATCCGATTCCCAGGAGCCGGGCAAGCGTCTGCGCAACGGCGTAAGGGCCGTTTTGGCCCGCATATGGGAGGAATCCCCTGGCACGCCCCGCAGGGATTTAACCGCTGCCTCCTACATCGCCGCCTTTGAGCCGATTGCCCAGGCCATGCTGGAGCAGGGGGTATAAAATCATCAAAGCGGGAAAGGCCAAAGCCCTTCCCGCTCTGCGTTTAAATAAATGCCCGCCCTGCCGTGGAGACCCGATATACAACCTGCACATCTTGCAGGTGGGTCGCCTCATGGATGTTTCTGTGCTTCCAACGTCCGACCAGAAGCCGGGAGGCCTGCGCTCCGCATCCGTATATGGCGTCCCGTTTGATAATTGTGGATCCAACCGAGTCTTTGAAACCTCGAACAGGGCAGGTTTTTTTCTTAATCCGCCGGCGTCTCCTCTTCCTCTTCGGAAAACACCGTCTCCATATAATACTCGTAAATCCGCTGAAGCTTCTCCTCATCGTCTACAGAGGCAAACTGCTCCTCGCCGTTCTCCTCCACCACCTGAAGGATGATGAAGCCGAAATCCGGGTCGTCCTCGTCCATATCGGCAGGCAGGAACACCATGTATTCCTCCCCCTCGAACTCCAGGGTTCCCAGATGCTCCAGCTCAAACTCGTTGCCATCATCGTCCTCAATGGTGATATAGCTGGCGCCAAATTCGTCGTCCATAGGCCACCTCCTGTGCCGCGCTTTCTGAATGACTATATTGTAACGCCTGCGGCGGAATATTGCAAGAGGCAAGATACAGGAAATTTTGCCAAACTTATCACGCTCCAAAATCCTCCAGAAGCCGGATAACGCTTCCATAGTCCTCCGCGCCAATGCCTCCGGCCAGTGACAGCCTGTCGCTGATGGGCAGGCCCCGCACCTGAATGTCCGTGACCATGACGGGCGATTGCGCGTCCGGCGGGCAGAATACCCCTACATAGCCCTCCCACTCCCGCAGCAGATAGCCCTGCTCCGCCAGGGCGGACACGTCCTCCTCCGGCCAAAGCCCCAGTCCCGCCAGCACCGCTCCCAGACTGGCGATGGCGAACAGCGCCAGCAAAACGCACAGTATAATCTTTATCCGCGCCCTCATATTCTTCCCCCTTGAAGCCAGTATGTCCCTCTCGCAGTGAAATCATGCGCCGTCGGAAAATGTTAATTTTGGAAAACAGCTATAGGCAACCCGGTGAAAATGTGCTATAATAAGTAATCCATAATTTGCACAGGCACCCGCTTTATCAGGCGGGGCTGTGCTATGGTGGGGAAAAGCTGGTTATCCTAACTATAGCGGGGGCCGGACGACCGCTTTTCACGAAACGCAAAAGAAGCCATACCTATGCACATACCCGGAGGAATGAGCCTTTGAATAAATTACAGGAAATACTGAAAGACTGGCAGGCCAGAAGCAGCACCCGAAAAGCACGGAAACGCCGCCGCACCGTGGAGACGGTAGCGGACACCACCGCCGCCGGCGTGGGACTGGTTCTGCGGCTGAGCGTGCGGGTAATCCTTACGGTGCTGCTGGTGGTGCTGACCACGGCGGTGCTGCTGATCTGCATTTTCGCCTTCTATGTCAAAACCTGTCTGTCAGGGGAGATTGTGGACGTTACCCTGGAGGAGGTCTCCATGGCCCAGTCCAGCATCATCTGGTATACGGACAGCGACGGCAATCTCCAGGAGCTGACCACTCTCTATTCCGACGAAAACCGCGTCTGGGTGGATTATGAGGACATCCCCATCTATATGGAATACGCCGCCGTCGCCATCGAAGACGCCCGGTTCTATACCCACAAGGGCGTGGACTGGTACCGAACGGTGGGTGCCTTTGTCAATATGTTCGTGGGAATGAAAAACACCTTCGGCGGCTCCACCATCACCCAGCAGCTCATTAAAAACCTGACGGAATACGACGACGGCACCGTCCAGCGAAAGCTATTGGAGATATTCAGCGCCCTGGAATTTGAAAAGAACTACACCAAAGAGGAAATCATGACCTGGTACCTCAACGAGATATACCTGGGCGGTCAGTGCTACGGCGTAGGAACCGCCGCCCAGCGGTATTTCGCCAAGGACGTGTCCGAGCTGTCCCTGGCGGAGTGCGCCTGCATTATCGGCATCACCAATAACCCCTCCATGTACGACCCCTATATCAGCGACAGTACCAGGGAGGCCAATAAAACCCGTCAGGAGACGATCTTGTGGGAGATGTACGACCAGGGCTATATCACCTATGAGGAGTACATCGACGCGGTGAACGAGGAGCTTGTGTTCCAGAAGGGCGATACCATCACCCGCACATCGGAGGTAACAACCTACTATGAGGACACGGTTATCCGGGAGGTCATCGAGGATTTGATGGAGGAAAAGGGCGTGTCCGAAACCGTGGCCACCCGTCTGCTGTATAACAGCGGCTACAACATCTACGCCTGCATCGACACCCGCATCCAGGACATTGTGGATAATATGTATGAAAACCTCTCCAATCTGCCCTCCAGCTACCGCAGCTCCAGTCAGCAGCTCCAGTCCGCCATCGTCATCATCGATCCCTCCAACGGGGACATTGTGGCCATATCCGGCGGTACCGGCGAGAAGGAATACACCCTGTCCCTGAACAGGGCCACCCAGTCCAAGCGTCCCCCCGGCTCCTCTATTAAACCCCTGAGCGTCTACTCCCCCGCCATCGACCTGGGGCTGGTCACGCCGGACGACTATATAAACGACTCCCCCAACATCACCCTCAGCGGCACAAGCTGGTATCCCTCCAACTCCGGCAACTCCTACAGCGGTCTGATTACCATCCGCCAGGCGCTGATAAACTCAAAAAACACCGTGGCCGCTCAGCTTCTTGACAAGCTGGGCCTGGACGCCTCCTGGAGCTACCTGACGGAGCATTTCGGCTTTACCAGCCTTGTGCGGGACTACTACGACGAAAGCACCGGCCAGACCGTCACAGACTATGCCTATGCGCCTCTGGCCCTTGGCCAGTTCTCCTACGGCGTCACCGTGCTGGAAATGGCCCAGGCCTACACCGCCTTCGTGAACGATGGCACAATGGTCTATGGCCGCAGCTATTACATGGTGACAGACCCAGACGGTGAGATCGTCCTGCAAAACGACACGGAAACCATCAATTCCCTGAAGGTGGACACCGCCCGGAATATGGCTCTCATGCTTCAGGATGCTGTGCGCTATGGCACCGGCACCGACGCCTATTTCAGCGCCACCGCCGTGGGCGGCAAGACCGGCACCACCTCCGACGACTACGACCGCTACTTCGTGGGCATCACCTCCTACTATGTGGCCGCCGTCTGGACGGGCTATGACACCCCGTCTCAGATGTATTTCTCCGGCAACCCCGCCGCCCAGATTTTCAAGAGCATTATGAGCCAGGTACTCCAAGGCTATGAATACAAGAGCTTCCCGGAGCCATCCGGCTCCTCCAGCACCACGAATCTGTTCGCCGCCACGGCCACGGAGACCCCGGAGGTGACAGAGACCCCGGAGGCCAGCCCGCCGGAAGCCGTTGCCACCGATGACGCGTCGGGTACTGACACAACCACCGCCACCCCGGTAGAACCCACGGAGGTCGTCGAGACCGAAACCCCGGTGGAACCCACAGAGGCTGTGGCAACGGAAGCCCCGGCAGAACCCACGGAAGTCGTTGTTACCGACACCCCGGTGGACTCCGGCGATACCAATGACACAGACGCTCCGCCCGACGCTGTGGGATAACCCAAAAGAGTTACAAAGGTAACAAATTGAAAACAGTCTGAAAACGCCCGCGTTTTTCCCTCTTCTTGTTGAAAAATAGGGAAATTCGCGGACGTCTTCCTTTTATTTCCTGCTTTCAGCTATTGACATACTGGATACAATATGTTACAATCCAGTTACAAAAGATTCAGGAGGTAACACATTATGCCAGAATTGAAAACGGCTGCTCTGCAATATAAGGGCCATCCCCTTCGCAGAAAGGACAACCTTATTTATTTCGGCAGTATGGCCGACAAGTATATTATCATGCTCCAGATCCTGGATACCAAGAAGATCAAGGATATGGACGTTGCCACCAAGGTCTCCGTGCAGCTTCAGCTCACAGACCCCGACCTGAAGAGCCGCGACCGAGTCGTCAAAAAGAGCGAGAAGGATAGTCTGTACGCTGCCATGGACGTAGCCTCTGTTTGGCTGGATCGGGCCCTGTCCACACGGTAATCATGAAGCATTTGAATCGAGATTCCCTGCAAAAGCTGATCGTCACTCTGGTGGTCTTTATCTGTCTGATCTGCACCGTGGGCATCACCGCCAGAGCGGACAGCGAGGGGGCGGCAACCGTGACGGCCTCCGCTTTGAATATGCGCAGCGAGGCCTCCACCTCCAGCTCCATCGTGACCTGCGTTTCCAAGGGAACGGTAGTGCTTGTAACCGGAACCACAGACGGCTGGTATCAGGTCTGGTATCAGGGCCAGTCAGGCTATATGAGCGCGGATTACCTCACCTTCTCCGACAGCGCAGAGTCCGCCTTTGGCACCGGCACCATCAGCGGCAGCGGCGTGCGGGTTCGCTCCGGCCCCTCCACCTCG
>JAJQCH010000097.1:0-11659 GCA_021202795.1 Oscillospiraceae bacterium | reverse complement strand
CCACCGGCTATGTCTACAGCAGCTATGTCACGACAGACACGAGCAGCAGTACGGCTTCCAGCCTGTCCAGCAGCTCCACCAGCGCCGGGGAGGCCATCGTTGCCGAGGCCAAGAAATATCTGGGCGTCAGCTATGTATACGGCGGCACCTCCCCCTCCGGCTTCGACTGCTCCGGCCTTGTGTATTACGTCTATAAGCAGTGCGGCTATTCCATCACCCGCACCGCCAGCTCTCAAAACTCCGACGGCACATACGTCTCCCGCGATAACCTGCAGCCCGGAGACATCATCGTGTTCTACAACAGCGCCATGACCGCCATCGGTCATGTGGGCATCTACATTGGGGACGGCCAGTTCATTCACGCCTCCTCCGGCTCCGGCAAGGTGGTCATTTCCGACCTGTCTTCCACTTATTACAATTCCCACTACTACAGCGCCCGCCGAATCGTGAGCTAAACAAAAAATTAAACGCCAACGCGGCGGAGGAAATTCCTCCGCCGCGTTTTGGTATGACAGGACAGAGAGCTGCCGCTTCGGCGTGACGAATACCTCTGCTGCATACCGCTAGACAATATAATAAGCCAACATTCCTTTCAAAAAAAGCCAAACCAGGGTGGATGTCCTGGTTTGGCTCAACATGGGGAGGGATTTTATAGGAACGGCGAGACTTGCCCGCCGTTTCTATTTTACATCAGTCGGCGGTCAGGCTGGGGTCAAACTCAGGGATCTCATAGACACCGCCCGCAGCCACGAACTCGTCATAGGTCATGGCGGCATAGCCCCACCAGGTCGCGTCGAACATCATGTCGGCAGGCATGGTGGTGTAGTCGGAGGCGTCAATCAGAGCCTCGAACTCCAGATACTGCTCATCGGTGACGGCGGGGCAGGCAGCCACGAACTCCTTCAGATAGGCGTGGTAGGCTTCCTCGCTGGTGTCCCCGGCAGCAGCAGTCTCAACAGCGGCCTCGGCAGTGGCTTCGCCGGAAGGCTCAGCGCTGGCCTCGCCCTCGGCGGGGGTGACAACGATCTCGCCGGTGTAGGTGACGCCGGCCTCGATCTCCACGACCTCGCCGTCGATGGTGACGGTGCCGTTGACGGCAGAGGTGTCATCCACATACAGGCGGGTGATGTAGCAGGTGTCGTCAGGCGTCCAGACGGAGCCGTTGGTCAGCGTGACCCAAACGCCGTTGTTCACGGTGGGGCTGGTGTAGTTGGTCAAGTTGCCAAGATAGGTGGCATCGTCGGAGGTGATCCGGCCTTCCACAGCGCCGGCGGCGATGGCCTCGTCGATAGAGTCGGCCTCGACCTCGTTGCCCTCTGCGTCATAGTAGCCGCTGTAGGCGTTGTGCAGAGCGCTGGAAGAGGAGATGGCGCCGTTGATCTCGCAGTTGTCGAAGGAGAGGATCAGGCTCTGGCCCCACCAGGTCATGCCCTCGCCGGTGGTGGAGACGGAGATGGAGTTATAGAAGTCGCCGTTCAAAGCGGTGTCGCCGGTGCAGTCGGTGAACTCGATCTGCACGTCGTTGATCATGCCCTCGATGGCATAGTCGAAGATGGTCTGATCCTTGGTGTTGTAATCATAGGGGTCATAATCCGGGTCTGCCTCCACCTCGGCGGTCAGATCCAGCACCTCGGAGAAGTACTCGCTGCCCATACCGGGGTCGTCGCAGGTCATGAGCTGGACGATAACGCCGTCGTTGGCGATAAACTCAGTGTTCTCCACATAGATGGCGGGAGTGCAGGCCTTCACCAGGATGGCCGCGCCGTTGGTGTAGAAGGTGGAGTCCTTGATCAGGGTGTAGCCGCCGGCATAGTCCTCATCGGTGTAGATGTCGGAGGTGTTGTCGGTGTCTCCGGGGACATAGCGGACGTTGTTGGTCTTGTGGTACATAACGCCGTACTCGCCGGTGTACAGGACGTCATCGAAGGTGCCGCCGGAGGTCTCGTTGGCGACAATCAGGGCGTAGGTGGTATTGTAGGCCCGGCCATCCTCGGCAATCTCCACCGTGGATTCGTACTCCAAGTCATAGTCGTAATCGGTCTTGACGGACTCGATGACCTCATCCAGCACGCCGGAGTTGATGGCGTTGCCGATGAGGCAGCCCGTGAAGGTGTTATGAGCTGCGCCAATGGCGTAGGACACATAGCCGCTGTAGCCGGTGAAGTCCAGGATGCAGTCGGTCAGATTCATCTGGACAGTGTATTCACCCCACTCGGCGGGGCTGTCCACCGCGTCGGAGGAGACAATGCCCCAGCCGGAGGAGGTGATAACGCAGTTGTTATAGTTGGCGATGCCGGTGGAGGCGATGAGCTGGGTGCGAACCTCCGGGGTGGCGATGATGCCAAGCATCCAGGGGCTGGAGGCCATGCTCATGTTGGAGTTGGACTGATACAGATAATTGCCGTCCTCATCCTCCGGGTTGCCGGCCAGGATGATGCCGTCATTGATGGTCAGCTCAGGGGGATTGTCCACATCGTCGCCGCCGACGAACATACCGTAGCGGATGACGCCGTGGGCCAGATACACATAGTTGTTCAGGGTAACGCGCGCGTCGCCGCCCACGGCAATGCCCACGCCGTAGCCGGCGAAATCGTCCTCGCCGTTGCCCTCGGCGATCATGGTCAGACCGTCGATGGTGTACTCCCCGGCGGCAACGATAACGCCGTCAAACAGGTCGTTCTGGGAGTTGATGTACAGGCCGGAAGCGCCCTCGTCGTCATACTCACCCTCGATGATGGCGGCGGTGACGGAGAGGTCTTCATTGACGCCGTTCTCGTCCACATACAGAGCGGTGCGATAGTCCTCTTCGATGCCGTCCACGAAAGCGGGGATCTGGCCGGTGACGGTGAAGACCACGTCCTCATACTCGCCCTCCAGGTCGGCGGGGTCAACCTCCACGCCGCCCACGGTGACGGTCAGGTTGCCCTCCGTAGCGCCGTAGGTGCTGCCGTCGAAGGTGTAGGTATCATAGGAGGCGCTCTCGTCTACATAGATGTCGTAAACCTCCCCGGAGCTTTCGCCGGAAGCGCTGTCGCTGTCGCTGCCGCCGATGCCGAAGGTCTCCGCACGGGCTGCGTCCGCATCATAGACTTCCTCCTGAACCGCCGCAATGATGGCCAGGGTGATTTCGTCGTCCTCCGGGAATTCGGAGGCGTCCGTGCCGTTGATGGTCGCCAGGGTAACGCTGCCGTTGGCGTCCACATCGCCTGTAACGACTAAGTCGGTGCCGTCCACATTGACGGTCGTTTCAAAGTCGTCTGCCAGCGCAGTCATAGTCAGTGCCATACACAAAACCATGAAAATCGCCAGCACTCTCGCTGCTTTTTTCATACTGATGTAAGTCCTTTCAAACGTATTTCCGCGCCAGCAGGCGTAGACTATTAACAGTGTATCACTTTATTAATAATCTGTCAATTGGAATTGTTAAAAATCCATAACATATGCTTGACTTTTTTGCCAGTGCGCGGAGGAAGGTCTTGATTTTTAATAAAAGGTGTACTATACTGAAAAAGCAAGATTTCCACAACTAGAATACGCTCCCTGCGGGGAGCACGATATTAAAGGAGGAACCCCCGATGAAAGATATTTATTTGGTTTCCTGCTGCCGCACGGCAGTGGGAAAATTCCAGGGCAGCCTGTCCAACACCCCCGCCTCTGACCTGGGTGCCGTGGTCGTAAAGGAAGCCCTGAAGCGCGGCAACGTAGCCCCTGAGAACGTGGACGAGCTGATGTTCGGCTGCATCCTGACCGCCGGTCAGGGCCAGAACCCCGCCCGTCAGGTGGGCATCAAGGCCGGTCTTCCCTTCTCCGTCCCCGCCTATACCGTGGGTATGGTCTGCGGCTCCGGCATGAAGAGCGTTATCGAGGCGGCCCGCGCCATCGCCTGCGGCGATGCCGACATCATCGTGGCCGGCGGCGCTGAGAACATGACCATGGCTCCCTATGCTGTTCCCTCCGCCCGCGGCGGCGCCCGTATGTTCAACACCACCATGGTGGACACCATGGTAAATGACGGTCTCTGGGACGCTTACAACAACTACCACATGGGTACCACCGCTGAGAATATCTGCGACATCTGGGGCATCACCCGTGAGGATCTGGACGCCTTCGCTCTGTCCAGCCAGCAGAAGTGCGCCGCGGCTCAGGCCTCCGGTCGCTTCGACGACGAGATCGTTCCCGTCATGGTAAAGAAGAAAAAGGAAATGGTAGAGTTCAAGGTGGACGAGTTCCCCAAGAACGACACCACTGCCGAGAGCCTGGCAAAGCTGCGCGGCGCCTTCCCCGTGAGCCAGGACAACACCCCTGACAAGATCGTTGACACCTTCGAGGCTCATGCCCGCAAGGAGCCGCAGGCCGATTACGGCAAGCAGCGCGTCACCGCCGGCAACGCCTCCGGCATCAACGACGGCGCGGCCTGCGTCATCCTGGCCAGCGCCGAGGCTGTGGAGAAATACGGCCTCAAGCCCATGGCAAAGCTTGTCAGCTACGGCCAGGGCGGTGTTGATCCCAAGGTCATGGGTACCGGCCCCGTCCCCGCCACCCGCAACGCGCTGGCCAAGGCCGGCCTGACCATCGACGACATCGACCTGATCGAGGCCAACGAGGCTTTCGCCGCTCAGTCCATCGCCGTGGCCCGCGAGCTGGGCTTCGACATGAACAAGGTGAACGTCAACGGCGGCGCTCTGTCCATCGGCCACCCCGTCGGCGCTTCCGGCGCTCGTATCATCGTCACCCTGGTGCATGAGATGCTCAAGCGCCCCGACGCCAAGCGCGGCCTCGCCACCCTCTGCATCGGCGGCGGCATGGGCGTTGCAACCATCTGGGAGAAGTGCTGAGATTAACCCCCGCGCCCCTATGGGTGCGAGGTAAATAAACCCCTATACCCAGGCAGGTTCAGTCAGACCTGCCTGGGCTTTTTTCGTCCATACCATCCCCGTGGGACAATCGGTTCTTTCGTTCACGACTTGACAAATCCGGCAGAAACGGGTATGATAAAAGGGAAAGCAGAGGAGACAAGCCCCAGTATAATTACGCAAAACCGAACAAGGAGGAACAACTGTTATGAAGAAATGGATCGCACTGCTGCTGGCTGCGGCTATGCTGCTGGCCATGACAGCCTGCGGGAGCAGCGGGACGGAGGAAGAGGAATCCGCCCAAACGCAGGTATCGGAGACCGTGCAGAAGGCTGCCCAGTCCGAAACCGAAACAGAGGCCGAACCTGAAGCCGAAGCGGCGGAGGAGACCCAAGCCGTCGCCGACGGGAATCAGATTTACACAAATCCCCTGACCGGCGAGGTGACAGACACAGACATTTCCGCCAACCGGCCTATCGCCGTCATGCTGAACCTGCTGAAAATCTCCCTGCCCCAGAGCGGCAACGGCAGCGCGGATATGTTCATTGAGGCCACGGAGGAGGGCGGCATCACCCGCATTATGGCCCTCTATCAGGACATCTCCGGCGCGGGGAATCTGGGAACCATTCGCTCCACGCGGGAGTATTTCACCCTGCTGGCCATGGGCTTTGACGCGCTGATGGTTCACGCCGGCGGCAGCAGCTATGCCCTGAACCTGCTCAGCGATACAGGCTATGAATCTATAAACTTCCTCACCATCGGCGACAGCCTCTACTGGCGTGACAGCTACCGACTGAACAACGTCGGCACCGAACACAGTATGTACACCTCCAGCGAGCTGATCGAGGGCTATCTGGAGACCACCACCAAGCGCACCAGCCATGAGAGCGACTTCGTCTCCCCCTATACCTTCACCGAGGATGGAACCCCCGATGGGGCCAACGCCACGGATGTTACTGTGTCCTTTTCCAGCTATAAGGATACGGAATTTGTCTATGACGAGGCCACCGGCACCTACGCCGTCTATTTCTTCGGCGGCGACCCCTACATAGACGAGAACACCGGCGAGCAGGTGACAGTTACAAACATCGTCATCGTCCCCACGCTCCAATATACCCGTGACGACGATGGCCGCCAGGCTTACGACCTGACCAGCGGCACAGGCTATTTTGTCTGCGGCGGCAAGTATATCGAGATAAACTGGGAAAAGGGCGATATGTACGACCCCTTGGTGTTCACCAATACCGACGGCTCTCAGCTTGACCTGGGCGTAGGTAAAACCTACATCTGCCTGGTCGGCGACACGAGACCGATCACATTTGAGTGATCGTACACAAGAAAATGCGGCAGTCCAAAACGGACTGCCGCATTTTTTTGTTGTTTCCTACCGCTGTCCCTTATCGTAGGGAATCCCTTCCGCCTTGGGGGCGCGGGAGTTTTTGGAGGTGAAGGCCAGCACCAGCAGGGTGATGACATAGGGCAGGAGGCGATAGAAGTTGGCGTTCAGGCCGATGGTGGTCAGGCCGTAAATACCGTCGCCATTGATGTCGATGCTAGAATAGGAGGCGGCGATGCACTTGAACAGGCCGAACAGCAGGGACGCTCCGGCGATGTTCAGGGGCTTCCAGTTGCCGAATATCATGACGGCCAGAGCCAGAAAGCCGAACCCGGCCACATCGCCGTTGGCGGAGCAGTTGGTGGTGGTCAGGGCGTACACAAAGCCGCCCATGCCGGCCAGAGCGCCGGATATGATCACGCCCGTATACCGCATACGCACCACGTTGATGCCCAGGGAATCCGCCGCCTGAGGATTTTCGCCGCAGGAGCGAAGCCGCAGGCCGAATCGGGTCTTATACAGAATGACGGACAAGACAATGAAAACGACGATACATATATAGGTGGATAGATATACTTTATTCAAAAATGTATCCACAAAGAAATTCGATGTGTCCGAATCGATGCCCAGCATGGCCTTTTTAATCATGAACCAGCTTGCCGCGTCGCCGCTGGCCATTTGAAGGGTGTTCTGGTTCGCGATAATGCGGATGAGAAACAGCACCAGGGCCGGGGCCAGCAGGTTCAGGGCCGTGCCGCCAATGGTCTGATCCGCCTTCAGATTGATGGCGGCAAAGGCCAGCAGCAGCGAGAACACCGCGCCCAGCAGGGCGGCCACCAGCATGGTCAGGCACATGAAGCCCTGGAGGGCCAGGTAGTTGCTCATCTCCTTGGCCACGTCGAATACACCAGCCTGCTGCATAACGCGCACGAACAGCACGCCCACGAACGCGCCGAAGATCATAATGCCCTCCAGCGCCAGGTTAATGATACCGCTCCGCTCGGCGAACACACCGGCCAGGGCCACAATCATCAGGGGAACGGCATATATCAGGGTCTGACGAATTAGAAAACTCATTGCTCGCTGGCCTCCTTTCCGGCCTCTTCCGCCGCGTCTGTCTGCGCCGCAGCCTCCGCTGTCTGCTCCGGGGCAGGTTCTGTCTCCTCGCCGAGAGTTTCCGGCTCCGCAGGAGCATCCGTCGTGGCGACGGCCCGCTTTTTCCTGCCGCTTATCCACATCTTGATGACCAGGGAGAAGGCGGACAGATACACAATCACGGCGATGATAACATCGGTGATATATTCGTTATAGGCCGTCAGGTTCGTAAGCTGCAGGCCCGCGATGTCCAGCATGGACATGAACAGGGCGGTGAATATAACGCCGATGGGGTTGTTGGCCGCCAGCAGCGCCACCGGGATGCCGGTGAAGCCCGCGTCCGGCAGAGACTGATAGGTTGACCAGTAAAACTCCGTGTTGCCGGAGAGATAATACAGCGACCCGGCGGCGGCGGCCAGCGCCCCCGCGATAGCCATGGAGAGGACGATGCTGCGCTTGTCCTTGATGCCGGCGTATTTCGCCGCATAGCGGTTCGCGCCGCAGGCCTTCAGCTCATAGCCGAAGGTGGTCTTGGTCAGCATGATATACACAATGATGGCCAAAACAATAGCGATGATAATGCCGCCGTTCACTTGGGAGCCGGGAAACAGCTTATCCAGTCCCATCTTGGGGGTCTGGACGTTATTATAAGTGGTCGTATAGATATAGCCGGACTTGCTGTTGTCCACCACGTTTTTCAGGTTGCTGACATCAAAGACCCATGTGACCACATTGGCCGCAATCCAGTTAGTCATGATGCAGGCCAGCACCTCGTTGATGTTCAAAAACGCCTTCAGCATACCGGGGATCGCCCCCCAGACGGCCCCCGCCGCTATGCCGCCCAGAAACGCCAGGATCCAGATGATCCAGGGCGGCACCACGGAGGAGGGGATCTCCAGCGCAATAAACAGGGTGGCCGCCGTACCGGCCAGATACTGACCCGGCGCGCCGATGTTAAACAGGCCGGTCTTGAACGCCACCGCCACAGAAAGGCCCGTCAGAATGAGCGGCGTGGCGCGAAACAGCATATTGCCGATGTTGGTACCGTTGAAGCCGAAGGTCAGGGTTCCGGCCTCCCGCCCGGTGCTGAACAGGCCCAGCACCATGAGCTGTATGCCCTCCCAGGCGCTTTTCAGAGAAAGGCTTTCACTGGTCAGGCCGGTGATAAGGATGACCACCGCGCCCACAGCCAGACCGATCAGGATGGAGATAAGCGAGGCCATGACCGTGCGGGTGGCGTCCTTCCGCCAGAAGGCGGCCAGCTTTCCGTCCTTTTTCATGCGCTCTCCTCCTTCCTGTCCTGCCGCTTAGCGCCGGCCATATAAAGACCCAGCTCCTCCACGGTGGTGGTTTTGGGGTCAAGCTCGCCCACGATCTCTCCCTCATACATGACCAGGATGCGGTCGGAGAGGTTCATCACCTCGTCCAGCTCCAGAGACACCAGCAGCACCGCTTTTCCCGCGTCCCGCTGGGCCACAAGCTGACCGTGGATATATTCTATCGCGCCCACATCCAGGCCGCGGGTGGGCTGGACGGCCACGATGAGCGGCAAGTCCCGGTCGATTTCTCTGGCCACGATGGCCTTCTGCTGGTTGCCGCCGGACATACTCCGGGCAATGGTAACAGGCCCCTGGCCGGAGCGGACATCATACTGCTCAATGAGCTGCTCCGCATAGGCGCGCACCTCATCGAAGCGGATGAAGCCGTGGTTCTGGAATCGCGGCTCATAGTATTTTTGCAGCACAAGATTCTGCTCCAGAGTATAATCCAGCACCAGGCCGTGTTTGTGCCTGTCCTCCGGGATATGGCTCATGCCGGTCTGGCTGCGGCTGCGGATGGAGGCATGGGTCACATCCTGGCCGCAGAGGGTGATTGTCCCGCCGGAGGAGCGTTCCAGCCCAGTCAGGGCCTGGACAAACTCCGTCTGGCCGTTGCCGTCGATCCCGGCGACACAGACGATCTCCCCTGCGTGGACGGTAAAGGAAACGTCCTTCACCGCGTCCCCCTTGTGCAGATGAGAGGGAACGGAAAAGTTTTCCAGCGTCAGAATCGGCTCCTTCGGCTGGGCGGGGCCTTTTTCCACCACAAGCTGAACGGGGCGGCCCACCATCATGCGGGACAGCTCCTCCTTGGAGGTGGCTTTGGTGTCGATGGTGCCTACATATTTTCCCTTGCGCAGCACCGTGACCCGGTCGGAGACCTCCATGATCTCATTGAGCTTATGGGAGATGAACAAAATGCTCTTGCCCTCTCGGGTCAGGTTTCGCATGGTGTGCATCAGCTCTTCTATTTCCTGAGGCGTCAGGACGGCGGTGGGTTCGTCAAATATCAGGATCTCGTTGTCCCGATAGAGCATTTTCAGGATCTCCACCCGTTGCTGCATCCCCACGGTGATGTCCTCGATTTTGGCGTCCAAGTCAACGTGCAGGCCGTATTGTTCCTCCAGAGCCTCTACCCGCTTCCGGGCCTCCTTTTTCTGCAAAAAGCCCAGCTTGGTGTCCTCCGCGCCCAGGATGATATTATCCAGGACGGTGAACACCTCCACCAGCTGAAAATGCTGATGCACCATGCCGATGTGCAGGGCGGTGGCGTCGTTGGGGCTATTGATGGTGACGGTCTGGCCGTTTTTCCGTATCTCTCCGGCCTCCGGCTGATACAGGCCGAACAGCACGCTCATCAGCGTGGATTTGCCCGCGCCGTTTTCTCCCAGCAGGGCGTGTATCTCCCCACGGCGAAGCTGCAGGGTGATGTCGTCGTTTGCGATGATGCCCGGAAATTCCTTGGTGATGTGGAGCATCTCAATGATGTATTCGCTTTCGGTATGTTCGCTGTCAGGCAATGCCTTTCCCCCTCTCTGGTGTCATTTCAAAAAAGACCAGGCGGATGCCTGGTCTTTTTTGGTTCTCGGAATATCACTCGATGTAGTTGATGGTGACGTGGTCGAAGGTCAGGTCGGCGACACTCTCAGGATAGTCGGCATCAACCACCAGGCTGCCGTCCTTCAGCGTAGCCAGCAGCTCCTCATACTCCTCAACAGAGAAGTTCTCCAGGCTCCAGGTGTCGGTGGGCAGGCCCACGGCGTCGTCGTTCACGCCCAGGCTGGTGCTGTTACCGCCGATGTCGTCCCACTCGCCGTCAAAATACTTGCCGATGGCCCAGCTCGTAGCGGCGCTCAGGCCCTTCATGGCGGAGGTAACGACCGTGTCGGATTCATAGGACTGGTCAACGTCCACGCCGATCACAGCGCCGTCATTCTCAGCGGCAGCCGCAACGATGGAGTCGAACATGGAGCCGCCGCAGGCGAACACGATCTCAACGCCGTTTTCATACCAGCCGCTGATCATGGTCTGCAGCTCCGGGGAGGCCAAAAAGTTGGAGCCATACAGCCAGGAGTAGTTAATGGTGACGTCCACGCCCAGAGCCTCGGCCGCAGCCTCAGCGCCCTGGAGGAAGCCATAGCCATATCGGCAGCAGGCGGAGTTGGTGCCGCCGCCGCCGCCGCTGAAGCCAAGGCTGGTGTAGCCCTCAGCCACAACAGCGTAGCCGGCGAAGTAGCCGCTCTGCTCCTCCTGGAAGGCGATGCCGGCCACATTGGTCAGCACGTTGCCGTCCTCGTCATACAGGGCATAGCCGTCGATGAAGACGAACTGCACGTCGGGATAGGCGATGGCGGCCGCGGTCAGAGCATCCTCCTGCATATAACCGGCGCAGACAACGACCTGCGCGCCGTTCTGGCAGGCGCTGACCATGGCGTCATAGCGGTCGTCATTGGTGGCCTCGGAGCCGTTGGCAGGCTGATAGTACTTATAGGACAGGCCGTTTTCATAGGCATAGAGCTTCACGCCGTCAAAGGTGCCCTGGTTGAAGGACTTGTCCTTCAGCTGGCCCACGTCTGTGATGAAGGCGATATCATAGGTGCCGTCGTCAGAGGTCATGGTGTCGGGGATGTCGTCCGCGCTGACGACCTCGGCGACCTCTTCGGTCTCCTCCGCCTCGGCAGCTTCCTCGGTCTCCTCTGCCTCGTCGGCGGTCTCTTCCGTCTCCTCGGCCTCAGCGGCTTCCTCGACGGTCTCTTCGGTCTCGGTCTCCTCGGCCTCGCTGGAGCTGCTGGAGCAGCCCGCCATCAGGCCAAAGATCATGCAGAGAGCCAGAAGCAGTGCAAGTGTCTTTTTCATGGTTGTCCTCCTTAAAATAAATTTTGATTTCATCCAATGTTTCGGTTTGTCCGAACAACTTAAATTATACCATGTCCACACCCAGACTTCAAGCGTTCACCTGCCAAAGCGGAAACAAAAATTTCACGATTTTTTGAGGCTTTTTTAAGGTTGATTGCATAATGAAGATGGACACTTGAAAAAGAAAATCCATAGTGATT
>JAJQCH010000078.1 GCA_021202795.1 Oscillospiraceae bacterium | reverse complement strand
ATTCAATTGCTATGGATTTTTTAGGTGTTCAACTTCATTTTACAATCGACCGAAATATTCCTTTCTGTCAGTCTCAAAATGGGCACAATTATATTATTAGATTTTCTTATTAATTATGTACCAAGCGACTAATAATATAATACAGCATATTTTCTTCCATGTCAACAACTTTTTGATAATTTGCACAATAATCTTTCTTTTGACAATGACGTTTTTGTGCAAAATAGATAAACATATCTTTGACGAACCCTGTGATGCCGTGGATTTTTGCGAAAATGGAAGGAAAAGTCATAGCAACACACAAATTAAGAACAAATTCCACAAAAAAAGTCGGGTCAAAAGACCCGATCTATTCAACCTTCACAAAAGACCCGCCACCCGCGAAAAAAGAGGGCCGTACCAAAGCCGTCAGGCAATGGTACAGCCCAAGCTGTTTGTTGGTTTTACGAATTATTGAGCAAGATATTCCTCGTAGGTCATGCAGGTGTAAAGAGCGTTGATAGCCCCATACATGGTGCCGTCCTCCAGGCCGGTGTAATCCTCTTCCTGGGCTTCGGCCAGCTCGCTGATGAGCTGGTTATAGATGTCGGTGGTGGTGTCGGTGTTCACCAGGTCGGTCAGGTAGGCAATATAGCCCTCCCAGTCGCCCTCAGAGGCGGCGGATTCAGCGGAGGCGGTGTCGGCCTCGCCGGTCTCACCGGCAAACTCGGCCTCATAGATGGCCTTGGCCGCGGCGATGATGGCCTCGTCCACGGCGTCGGAGCCTTCCATAATCCATTCGCCGTCCACGATCTCACAGTCGATCTGCTTGGAAGTGTCGGCAATGTAGATGGAGACGGTGCCGTCGCCCAGGGCGAACTCCACGCTGGTGAAGGACAGAACCATGCCCTCGCCCACATCCACGTCGAAGGGCTCGTAGCTGTAATCAGCCTCGAAGGCGGCGGCAGCCTCTATCTCGACCTCGGCAGCCTCGCCGATAACGGGGGCGGCGATCTCCGCATCGCCCTCCTCGCGGGCGGGAGCGTCCGCGCCGGTGATGACGATCTCGCCCTCATAGGTGCCGGCGGCGATCTCGGTCTCCACGCCGTCCACGGTCATCACAAGGCTCATGCCTGTGACGGTGGAGGTCTCGTCGATGGTCAGGCTGGTCAGGTAGTTGGTGCCTGTTACCATCCAGGTGGAGCCGTTGGTCAGAGTCAGGCTGACGGGGTTGTTCACAGTGGGAGCGGAGATGGCGTCCTCACGCAGGTACATGGTGTAATCCCAGGTGCCGGAGGAACCGTCGATGGTGCCGGTGTAGTAGTCCAGCGCAAACTCAGTCTCTTCCAGAGCGTTGCCGTCCGCATCGGTGTGATAGGCCCAGGCGGAGGAAATCTCACCGCTGACCTCGGCGTTGTCCAGGGTCACGTTCAGGGCTACGGCGTCGTCGGTGGAGGCGTTATAGATGTTGCCCTGCACCACGGAGTTGGAGATATAGACCTCGCTGGCGGCGCCGTCCTGCTCCAGCACGTCCTGAGCCAGATATTCCTCATAGGTCAGGTCGGTGATGGCGTTGGAGGTCTCGGCGGGGCCGCCGGCGTTATCGTCAGAATTGGTCTGGAGAACCAGAATGTCCACGCCGTTCCCGGCCAGGGCCACGTCCACGTTATCAAGGGTGATGTTAGCACTATAGGTGCCGTCGGCTTGAATCACGGCGAAGATGTTCTGAATGTCAAAGCTGGAGTCGCTGACGGACAGGGTGCCAGTGCCGTTGCCGTTGCCGCCGGAGTGGAGCATGAAGCCGATGCGGCCAGACCAGCCGTAGCTGTTGTCGCTCATGGTGATGGCGCCGGTGGTGATGATGCCCAGATAGTCAGGGGAGTACCAGGCACTGCCATAGGCGTAATCCAGCACGCCGGAGTCGGCGTAGGCGATGTAGCCGGAGGTCTCGCCGTAGCGGCCAACGGTGACATACCAGGTGGTGCCGTTCACGTCATAGGTGAAGTCATAGTCCTCGGTCTCCTCATCGGAGGCGGTGCCGACCACGGCTACCATGGAGTTGGAGACAAGGGCGGTGGTGCCGGCGGTGCCGGAGTCGGTGGACAGAACAGCCCAGCCGTTGGAGACCACCAGGGAGTTGGTGAAGGTGTTGGTGCCAGCGCCGCAGGCCAGGCTGGCGCGGATGTTGCCCTCAATGCCAAGGGCGAAGGGACACTGCTGCATCATGGGAACAGCGTAATTGTCCTCGGTGTCGTAGGGGTTCGCGTCCTCATCGTTCTCGGAGATGATGACAGAGTCGTTCACAGAGGTCTGGGAGGAGCCGCCAGTGTACAGGCCGCTGCGGATAACGCCGGTGCTGTATATCACGGAGCGGTTAATCTCCACCTGGGAAGCGCCTGTCACAACGATACCGGCGCCCCAGCCGTTGAAGTCGTCGCCGCCGGCACCCACGAAGGACAGGGTGGCGTCGTTGATGGCGTACTCGGAGTCGCAGATGTAAATGCCGGTGAAGTAGTCGCCCTGGGAATCCACCACCACGCCGTTGGCCTCGGTATCGGAGACTTCGCCGTCGAGCTGAGCGGCGGTGACGGACTTGGCTTCGTCATACGCGCCGTTGCCAATGTAGATGGCGGCGGTGTAGTAGAAGGCACCGAAGGAGGACTGGGCCTTGTCTGCGCCGATGGGCGCGCCGCTGTTGCTGTTGGAATCGCCCTTTTCCACCAGGGTGATCTCCACATCGCCGGAGAAGCTCTCGCCCTCGGCGTTATAGAGGTCTACCTGCACCCCGTCCACAGTCAGGACGGCGGTATAGGTGGTGTAGTCCACGTCAATCTCCCCGCCGTCATAGACGATCTTGGTGATGCTGGTGAACAGAGTGGAGTCCACATAGCCCGCGTCGGTAAACTCCTCCGCGTATTCAATGGATTCGATGGTCAGAGCGCTGCCGGCCCAGTGGGTCTCGTCAACCTGGGCGAAATCGCCCGCGGCGGCAGTATCAGCGCTGGCCTCGCCGCTCGCTTCGCTGCTGGCAAACGCGCCCAGGGACAGTACCAGGCAGAAAACAAGCAGAAGGGCCAAAATTCTGGGGAATCTCTTCATGTGTGTACCTTTTCCTTTCCTATTCATAATATTTTTTGTGGTACAATTCACAAAAATCGCACTTAATATCATAATATAAATCACAGCATTTGTAAAGACTCGAATTGCAATAGCAAGTTGCAATAGTTTTTTCAGTGATGCTCGTTGGCAGA
>JAJQCH010000112.1 GCA_021202795.1 Oscillospiraceae bacterium | reverse complement strand
TGCGTCGTCACATCACGACCTGACGAAAAAATCCCTCGCCGCGCATAATCGGACAGCTTTGCCGTTCAATCTGGTGCATCTTAAATTGAGCGGCCTCTTGGATGGAAAAATTTTTTATTTTTCGGGAACCTTTTTGCCCTTCCCTCGTCTAATGGACAGACGCAATACAAAATACGTATCCGAAAGGAGAAGTTATGATGAAACGGTTGCTTTGCCTTGCGCTGGCCCTGGTCATGGCGTTCGCCCTGAGCGCCTCCGCCTGGGCGGATGTGGAGATCGTGGAGGTGGAAGAAGAGGACGCCGAATCGGGGGCGGATATGGAATCCACCCTGTCCGACGTGACCCTGGCGGTGAAGAATACTCTGGGTATATCCGACGACTACACGGATTTTTACAGCAGCTACAGCGACGATATTCTCCCCCAGTGGTATCTGACCTGGTCAAGCGACACGGAGCAGATCTCCGTCACTGCCAGCACGGAAGGGCTGGTGCTGGACGTGTACCGCTGGAACACCTCCGACAGCTACGACAGCTTCTATGGCTTTGACGCCGCTTTCCCGGCCATCGGCCAGGAGGAGGCCCGCGCCCAGGCGGAGGACTGGCTTGCCCGGCTTCTGGATGAGGACGAGACCGCCCGCATCGACAGCGTCCGCACCTCTTTGGGGACGGACGGCTATTACCGCTTTTCCAGCACGATCCTGATAAACGGGCTGGAAAGCCCCATCACCTTCTCCCTCAGCATCGACGGAGACGGGCTTTACAGCTACTACCGCAGCGATGAGTATGCCCCCTATGTGGGGGAGACCCCGGAGGCCCAGTCGGACATCACCCAGGCCCAGGCCGCCGGGGCGCTGGCGGAGGCGGTGGCCCTGGAGCTTTACTATGTCACGGACAGCGACGGCGTGGCCCGGCTCCAATATGTCCCCTGCGGGCCGGACATGGTGGTGGACGCCCTGACCGGGGAGGCGGTGGATATGGACGCCCTGTACGCCTCTCTCTCCGCCGTCAATTCCAGCCGCTCCACCATGGCCTATGCCGCCGACACGGTGGCGGAGGAGGAGACGGCGGACGCCGGAGGCCTTACGGAGGTGGAGCTTGCCTCCATCGCCTACTACGGGGAGGCCATGAGCCAGGAGGAGCTGGACGCGGCCCTCCGGGCCGTGGAGACCCTGGGCCTGGCGGACGGATACACCCTGCAATCCTGCTCCTACAGCATGGACAGCGACACGGGGGATGTCACCGCCTCCCTGCGGTACACGGCGGAGGTGACGGCGGAGCGGCTTTTCGGCTACTCCCTGGAGGAGTTTCAGGAGTATCAGTCCTATGGCTACAGCCTGACCGCCTCCAAGTATATCACCATGAACGCCAAGACCGGGCAGATCACCTACGTTTATACCAGCTATCCCCTCTATGAGGAGGACGAGGACGCCCAGATGGACGAGGCAGAGCAGCAGGCCGCAGCGGAGGCGTTTCTTGCCGACGTTGCCGGGGAGATGTTCGCCGAGAGCGGTCTCTGCACCCTGAGCGGCTATGAGGAGAAAAGCGGCTATACCTACGCCCGGCTCCACGACGGGTATTTCTACCCGGAAAATTACCTCTATGTCACCGTGAACCCCACCACCGGCGCCATAGACCGATATGACTACGTCTGGGACGAGGAGACCGAGTTTGCCGACTCCCAGGGCATTGTGGACGAGGAGACCGCCACCGCCGCCTATGTGGACGCCCTGGAGGTGACGCTGGGCTATGTGGCCTGGCCTGTCGCCATCGAGGACGGGGAGGACGAGACCCTGTCCCGCTGGGCGGCGTGGGGCTATGACTATGTGCAGACCCTGCGCCTGGCCTGGTATTTTAACGGCGTGGACAGCATCGACGGCATCGACGCCCTGACCGGCCAGCCGGTGGGGGAGGACGACGGCGACGCGGGGGACTATGCCTATGACGACCTGGAGGACGTGGCCCAGGGGGAGATGATCCAGGCCCTGGCCCAGGCGGGCATCGGCTTTTCCGGCGGCTCCTTCCAGCCGGAGGCGGCGCTGACCCAGCGGGACGCCCTGGTTCTGCTGATCCAGGCCAACGGCTCCACCCCCAGCCTGACGGACGACGAGCGGCTCCAGCGCCAGGCCGTGAACGCGGGCTTCATCACCGCCGGGGCGTTTGACCCGGACAAGACCGTTACCCGGATGGAATTTCTCACCATGCTCATCGGGGCCTCCCGCTATGGGGACGCCGCGGAGCTGACCGGCGTCTGGGCCAGCGGCTTCACCGACGTGGACGAGGCGGAGGAGGGCTTCGCCGCCATCGCCAAAGCCCTGGGTCTTATCGACGGCGACGCCCTCCACCCGGACGACCCCTGCACCCGCGCCGAGGCGGCGGAAATCCTGTATCGGTTCATGAGCCGGTAAGGGGAGAGGGCCGCCGGGCCTCTGATAAAACGTAATTACGAACAAGAAACCCGCCGCCTGACAAGGGCGGCGGGTGGGTTTATAATAAAAAACAAGAGGGACGGTCTGTTTGCGCCAGACCCGGTCAACCTCCAATTTGATATGTCCTTAAGAAATTGCCGGTTCTTTTGCTAATAGGGCCGGTTACAGTCATCCCCGGCGGGCCATATGGCCTGCCGGGGATGATTTTTTGCTGATATGGTCTTTACCGCTTCTCCCGCAGGAGATCGTTTTTGATGTCCCAGAGCTTCTGGGACAGGTCTACATAGTAGTGGTGGGGGTTCTCGAAGCGCTGAACCTCTTCCCAGAGAGTGTCCACTTGCTGGGCGCAGTAGGTCTTGATCTCCTGGAGGGCGGGGCGGCGGTAGACAAGTTCCCCGTGCCGGAAGATCGGCTCCAGAAGCTGGCGGGCGGTGAAGTCGGTCAGCTCCTTTTCCTTCCAGGTGGCGTCCGGGTTGAAGATGGTCAGGGGCTTTGTGTCGTCCACCGTCTCGTCATAGACGCAGAGGTAATCCGCCATGGCCTTGCCCGTGTCCCGGCCATAGAAGCGATAGAGCTTTTTGAAGTGGGGATTGGTAATTTTATCCAGATTCTCGCTGATTTTGATTTTCGGGGTGATGTTCCCCGCCTCATCCTCCACGGCGGCCAGCTTGTACACCCCGCCGAATACCGGCTCGCTGCGGGCGGTGATCAGGCGCTCGCCCACGCCGAAGGTGTCGATGCAGGCCCCTTGGCTGATAAGATCCTGAATGAGGTACTCGTCCAACGCGTTGGAGCAGGTGATGGTACACTCCGTCCAGCCCGCCTCGTCCAGCATTTTCCGGGCCTTCCGGGTCAGATAGGCCAGGTCGCCGGAGTCCAGGCGGATGCCGCACTTGGTGATGCCCAGGGGCTTCAAAATCTCGTTGAAGGCTTTGATGGCGTTGGGAACGCCGCTTTGCAGGGTGTTGTAGGTGTCCACCAGAAGCGTCGCGTTGGTGGGATAGGTTTGGCAGTAGGCCCGGAAGGCGTCCAGCTCCGTGTCGAACATCTGCACCCAGGCGTGGGCCATGGTGCCCCCGGCGGGAACGCCGAAAAGCTGGTCGGACAGGGCGCAGGCCGTCCCTGCGCAGCCGCCGATATAGGCGGCTCTGGCCCCCAGAATGGCGGCGTCGGAACCCTGGGCGCGGCGGGAGCCGAACTCCAGCACCGTCCGCCCCTGGGCGGCCCGGACAATGCGGTTGGCCTTGGTGGCGATCAGACTCTGGTGGTTCAGGGCGCAGAGCATATAGGTCTCCAGAAGCTGGGCCTGGATGGCGGGGGCGCGCACCACCAGGATCGGCTCCCGCGGGAACACCGGCGTTCCCTCCGGCACGGCCCAGATGTCCCCGGTGAAGTGGAAATTGGCTAGATAGGTCAGATACTCCTCCGAGAATATGCCCCGGCCCCGGAGATAGGCGATGTCCTCCGGCCCGAAGTGGAGATCCTGGATGTAGTCGATGACCTGCTCCAGACCGGCGGCGATGGCAAACCCGCCCCCGTCCGGCACGGTGCGGAAGAACAGGTCAAAGTAGGTGATCCGATCTCCCATCCCGCTGGCCAGATAGCCGTTTCCCATGGTCAGCTCATAGAAATCGCACAGCATGGTCAGGTTTAAGCCCTTTTGTTCTCGCATTTGGTTGTCCTCTTTCATTTTTTGTAATATTAATTACCTATTATAGCGTTGATTTGCGCGGAAAGCAAATATATAATATAGAGGAATACCATCTTATTTTTCATGGGATAGTATAGATACCACGTAAGAACGAGAGAAGGAGTTCAGTTAGATTATGGAGCTTACCACAGAGCGACAGCACGAGCTGGAGCGGCTTTGCCGCCAGTTCCGGCGGGACGTGCTGACCGCCATCCACAAGGCCCAGTCCGGCCACCCCGGCGGGAGCCTTTCCGTGTGCGAGATACTGACGCTGCTGTATCAGCACCGTATGAACATTCCCTCCCCGGAGGATCCCAATCGGGACAGGCTGGTGCTGTGCAAGGGCCACGCGGCCCCCATGCTGTATCGGAACCTGGAGGAGCTTGGCATCCTGCCCAAGGGCAGCATGGACGGCCTGCGGCAGTTCGGCTCGCCCTTACAGGGACACCCCGCCATCCACACGCCGGGGGTGGATATGCCCTCCGGCCCGCTGGGCATCGGTCTCGCCGCCGCCCAGGGCATGGCCATCGGACTGAGACTGAATCAATCCCCCGCGAGAGTATACGCCGTCCTGGGAGACGGGGAGCTGGACGAGGGGGCCGTTTGGGAGGCCGCCGCCTCCGCCCCGAAATACCGGCTGGATAATCTCTGCGCCGTGGTGGACTACAACAAGGTGCAGCTTGACGGCACCACGGAGGAGATCATGCCCCTGCGGGATCTGGAGGCCAAGTGGACGGCCTTCGGCTGGCACACCGTCCGGGTGGACGGCCACGACCTGCGGGCCTTGAACAAGGCCTTCGACGCGGCGGAGGCCACCAAGGGCAAACCCACGGTCATCATCGCGGACACCATCAAGGGCAAGGGCGTCTCCTTTATGGAGGGGCAGGCCGGGTGGCACGGCAAGGCCATCGACCCGGACAGCTACGCCCAGGCCATGGCAGAGCTGGAGGAGGTGCAGGTATGAGCAAGGCCATACGGGATATTTACGGCGAGACCCTGGTAGAGCTGGGGGCCGAGAACGAAAACATCGTGGTGCTGGATGCCGACCTGTCCGGCTCCACCAGATCCAAAATGTTCGGGCAGAAGTACCCCGACCGCTTCTTCAACATGGGCATCGCGGAGTCGGACATGGTGTCCTGCGCTGCCGGGCTGGCCTCCGTGGGGAAGATCCCCTTCGTGAACACCTTTACCGTGTTTCTCACCACCCTGGGCCTGATCGCCACCCGCGCCCAGGTGTGCTATGGGGAGCTGAACGTGAAGCTGGCGGGGGCCTACTGCGGGATGTCGGACGCCCTGGACGGGGCCACCCATCACGCCACGGAGGACATCGCCGTCATGCGCTCCCTGCCCAATATGCAGGTCATCGTTCCCTCCGACCCGGCCTCCTGCCGGTGGGCGGTGCGGTACGCGGCGGCCCATCAGGGGCCGGTATACCTGCGGCTGAGCCGGGAGACGTATCCCGACCTGTACCCCGCCGGAACCACCTTCCAGCCGGGGGAGGGGAAGATCGTCCGTCCGGGGACGGACTGCACTGTGTTCGCCATCGGCATTATGGTGCATAAGGCCCTGGAGGCGGCGGAGCTGCTGGCCCCCCAGGGCATCAGCCTGGAGGTCGTCGACCTGGTCAGCGTAAAGCCCATCGACCGGGCGCTGATCCTGGAAAGCGCCGCCCGCACCGGGGCGGTGGTCTGCGCCGAGGAGCATCAGATCTACGGCGGCGCGGGCAGCGCCGTGGCAGAGGTGCTGGCCTGGGGCGGCGTGGGCGCGCCCACAGAGTTCGTGGGCATACAGGATACGTTTACCGAGACCGGCAAATACGCCAGCCTCCTGACCGCATACGGCCTGGACGCCCCGGCGGTGGTACAGGCCGTGCAGCGGGCGGTGGCAAGAAAATGAACAGCTTTTTCTGTCCTGGCCGGACGGAGCTTGCCGGCAATCACACCGACCATCAGCGGGGCCGGGTCATGGCTGCCGCCATCGACCTTGGCATTACGGCGGAGGCCGCGCCTAACGGCACGGGCCTGGTCCAGGTATACTCCCAGGGCTTCGCCCCGGTGGAGATCTCTCTGGACAGACTGTGGCCGGATGAGAAGGAGGCGGGAACCTCCGCCGCCCTGGTGCGGGGCATGGCGGGCGTTTTGAGCCAGCGCACGGCCCTGCAGGGCTTCGTGGCCCATGTGGAGAGCCAGTTGCCCCCCGGAAGGGGCCTGGCCTCCTCCGCCGCCTTTTCCGTGCTGATGGGGTATATCATGACCTTCTTTTCCCAGGACGGCCCCGCCGCGCCGGAGGTGCTGGCGCGGGCGGCCCAGAAGGCGGAAAACCGCTGGTTCGGCAAGTCCTGCGGCCTGATGGATCAGATGGCCTGCGCCCTGGGCGGCGCGGTGTATATGGACTTGCAGGAGAATAAATTCATCCCCATCGCCTGCGACCCGGAAGCGCTTGGCCTGACGCTGTGCCTGACGGACACCGGCGGCAGCCATGCCGGGGCGGAGGACGCCTACGGTCAGATCGGGCAGGATATGTCCCAGGTGGCCCGGAGCTTTGGACAGACCTTCCTGTCCCAGGTGCATCCGGCGGATTTTGAGGCCCAGTGGCCCTTCCACCAGGAGGAACGCTCCTGGCGGCGGGCGCGGCACTTTTTCGACGAGTGCCAGCGGGTCTCCGAAATGGCGGACGCCCTGGGCCTCCAGGACGGGGAGCGGTATATGGAGCTGATGAACCAGTCGGGCCGCAGCTCGGAGACGCTGCTGGAAAACATCCAGGCCGAGGGCCTGGGTTCGGAGCTTTCCCAGGGGCTTGACGCCTCCGCAAGGCTCCTGGACGGACGGGGCGCCTGGCGGGTGCATGGAGGCGGCTTCGCTGGATGCGTCCAGGCGCTGATGCCCACGGAGGAGTTCCCCCGCTATCAGGCGTCCATGGATTTCCTCTTCGGCAAGGGGGCCTGCCAGCCCGTTCACATCAGCCCCAGAGGCGTAGGCGTCAAGGCCAGGGAGACCGCCCCCCAGCCGAGCGAACGGTAAGATAGCCGTGCCGGGCGGTTCCTGCGGGGGGAACCCCTCCACCGCCCCTTGTAACGTGGTGCGGGCGGGGGAACCCCTCCGTCAGCGCCAAGGCGCTGCCACCTCCCCGCCATGCGGGGAGGGAACCCCTCCACCGCCCTGTTCGGGCGGTCCCCCTCCCCTTTCAGGGGAGGCGCTGGTGCCAGCATTTCGTAAAATTTCACTTTTTAACATAAGTGCATCCAAAAGATAAGTGCATCTAAAAATGTACAACTAACACCGTCGGCGAAGCCGCGGGGTTGCCTCCCCTGAAAGGGGAGGGGGACCATGCGTTAGCATGGTGGAGGGGTTCCCCCGCAGCGGGCAAAAGACCCGCCGCAGTTCGTAACAACGGGAGTCTAGTCAAACCCACCAGGGTTCGACTAGACTCTTTTTTTACCTACCGGCGTATTGTTGTTGTATGTGCCTCAAAAATTCTTCGGCAACATGGGGAAGCCTCCTGCTCTTGTCCCAGATGAGAACATAGGAGGCCCACACCTCCGGGTTCACCAGGCGTTTGACCCGGACGGAGGGGGCTGACCCGATGTCGGCGGAGGCGGGATAGATGGTGATGCCTACGTTCCGGCGGGTCAGCTCATAGGCGTTCAGCATATGGGACATCCGGCAGCGGATGTTCAGCACCCCCTCGTCGGATTCCGTCCAGCCAAGGATCTCCTGGAGTCGGGACTCCCTGGAGGGGATGATCAGGTCGTACTGGGTGACGCGCTGGAAGTCCACCGTGTCCCCCGGCTCCGCCGCCAGGGGGCAGGACTGGGGGATCATGGCCACCCACGGCTCCGAATAGACGGGCAGGGCGTGAACGCCCTCCGCGTTGTGAGGCTCCACGATGATGGCCAGGTCGCACAGTCCCTTCATCAGCCGGTTGATCACATCGTCGGAGCTGCCGTTCCACAGGTTATAGGCGACGTTTGGATTTTCCTGCTGAAACCCGGCGATCCACTGGGCGAACAGGGCGGGGGCGTGGCCCTCCACCGAGGCCAGATACAGCGTCCCGTGCAGGCCGGTGTGGATCTCCTTCACGTCCTCGGCGGATTTTTCCACCAGATCCAGCACCCGCACGGCGTACTGCCGGAAGACCTGCCCCTCCTCCGTGAGCTGAAGGGCGTGGGGCTTTCGGAGGAAAAGCTTCACCCCCAGCTCCTCCTCCAGATCCTTTATCTGCCGGCTCAGGGGCGGCTGGGCGATGCAAAGCTTCTCCGCCGCGCGGGTGAAGTTCATCTCCTCCGCCACCGCCAGGAAATATCGAATGTGCCGCAGCTCCATGGTCAGTTCCTCCTGTAATCATACATAAAAAGTATCGTGATGGGTCTATTATATGTATTTTACAATATAATGTCAATGGGTTATAATACAGACAACAAAGGAAGAGGGAACAACAAAGAAAAAGCTAGCTAGCGATGATTCATAACACACCACTGTTTCCAATCTATGAAGGAGGTGCCAACATGAAAAACATCTTTAAGACCGTAGAGGATTTCCTGGAAAGATATTTTGCGTGCTTTTCCATCACATTCTGATCATAATAAACCCGCCCAGCCGATAAAAAGAGGGCCTGTCCGAAAGGGCAGGCTCTCTGATTTTTATGGGGAGGGGGTAAAAAAGCGTTGCAGCCTTTTGCGCTGCAACGCTTTTCGGTTTCAGGTCGTGGTTATCAATAGTTCTTGCCGCACATACCGATGTGCTTTTCGGTGACGGTGACGGTACTCTCGGCCTCCTCCAGCCAGGCGGAGTAGTCCGCGCTGCGCATGGCGCTGTCGGCCTGATACTGGGCGTAGGTCAGGTCGCTGGCGCCCACATAGTAGACGATGTGCGCGCCGGTGTAGCTGGAGCCGCTGTAAGTGACGACGGTGGTGTCTCCGGCCTCGCGGCCATCCTCGAACAGCCAGTCGTTAATAACGTCCACCATCTCGTTCTGGTAAACGTCCTCATACAGGCCGCCCACGGTGTTGGAGCCGGTGTCGGCGGAATACTCGTTGGCAAGCTCGGCGAAGCTGTCCTCGGTGGCGTCCCCGGCCAGCCACTCGTCGTAGAGGGCCTGGGCCTCCTCCTCGGCGGCGGCGATCTCCTCATCGGAATACTCGCCATCCTCGTCCGTGTCCTCCGCCTCGATCAGGATGTGGCGGAAGTTGGTCATGTAGTAGCTGTTGTCGTTCCGGCCCAGGAACATGATGATGTAGCTGGCGCTGTCGGTCTCGATGACCGTGGCGTCGCCCGCCACCCGGTCGGCGTCCAGAAGCCACTCGGAATAGGTGCTGGAAAGGCTGCTGCCGGCATAGGACAGGCTTGTGACCTCCACCTCATAGTTCTCGGACATATAGGTCTCGAAGGTCTCCAGGTCGGTGCCGTCGATGGCCTCCGCCACGGCCTCCGGGTCGATGGCGTCCTCGTCCTCTTCCTCCTCGTCGTCGCTGCTGCTGGTGCTGAGATAATAGTAAGCGTAGTCGATGACGTCATAGGAGTCGGCGTTTTCGGTGTAGTACTCGTCCAGCTCGTCGGTGGTGTATTCGAAGCCGTCGTACAGGGACTGGGCGTAGGAGGAGGCGTAATAGGTGCGGTACAGCTCCTGCTCCACCAGCTCATAGGTCACGCCCTTGCCGTAGACCAGGTTGATGTACTGCTCAAGATTGGAATAGCCGTTGGACTCCCAGGTGGTCTGGATGCTCTCCAGAGCCTCCTCATACTCGGCCTGATAGTCCTCGTCCATGACATAGCCCGCTTCCTCCGCCGCGTTGCAGAGGAGCTGCACCTCCGTCATGGTGTCGATGGCGGAATCCATGAAGTAGTCCTGCCAGGTGTAGCCGTCGGAGTATTCCTGGTCGGCCAGGCTGGTGCTGGTGTCGAAGAAGTAGCCCAGGATGACGTAGTAGTAATAGTTGTTATAGAAGCTGATGTAGCTGCTGGAGTAGTAGTAGTTCACCTGGGCCACGGTGTAGTCCGTTCCGTCGATGGTCACAGCGGTGGTATGGCGGCTGGGCCAGGAGGAGTTATAGATGAACACGAAGGCGAACAGCACGACGATGACGATGGCCACCACGGAATAGGTGATGGAGGATCTCCGGCGCTGCTTTTTGGCCTCCGCCTCGGCAATGGACTTTTTGTCCATCCCGGATGCGATTTGTTCCTTGCGGATCTTTTTGTCTCTGGATGCACTCATGTTTTCACACGCCCTTTTGTGGTTATTTTCAACGAATTCAACCATAACATTATAGTACATCCGGCCCGCTGTTTCAAGTTTTTTCTGTGGATGTTCCGATTATTTACAGTTTCAACACACAATTATGTAAACAGTATTGAAAAATCTGTCCGTTTCCGATATAATGACATTGAACGGCTATTCTGTTTTTATTCCAAATCGTCTTGCTCCCGTCCTCCTGGGCGGAACCGCAAAATATCATGCAATAGCCGGAGAAACGAAGGGAGAACGACGCCGTGTCACCGAACGATAATAACGACAACAATATGCGTCTGGCCGTCCTGATCGACGCGGACAACGCCCCGCGGGACTGCCTGAAGGGCATTATGGAGGAGGTGGCCATCTACGGCACCCCCAATATCAAAAAGGCCTATGGGGACTGGTCTACCCGGAACCTGGCGGGGTGGAAGCAGACCCTGCTGGACAACTCCGTCACCCCCGTGCAGCAGTTCGCCTATACCAAGGGGAAGAACTCCACGGACTCCGCCATGATCATCGACGCCATGGACATCCTCTATTCCGGGAATACGGACGGGTTCGTGCTGGTGTCCTCGGACAGCGACTTCACGGGCCTGGCCCGCCGTCTGCGGGAGGCGGGGCTGTTCGTTATCGGCATTGGGGAGCAGAAGACCCCCAGCCCCCTGATCGCCGCCTGCAACAAGTTCATTTACATCGAGGTCATCCGGGAGCGTTCCGCCAAGACGGAGACCAAGGCCGCCCAGCCCAAAAAGAAAAAGACCGAACCGGCCAAAAAGAGCGAGCCGGCCAAAAAGGCGGAGCCGGCAAAAAAGACGGAGGCGGAGACAAAGCCCGCCCAGACGGAGGAGCGGCAGATCCCGGACAGCATTATCTGGCTCATCGCGGATTCCATCCTGGATCTGGCCGGCACCGGGGACAACGACTATGTATCCCTGGCCGCCGTGGGCCAGCTCATCCAGAAAAAGCGCCCGGACTTCGACACCCGCAGCTATGGCTATTCCAAGCTCTCCGGCATGGTCAAGGCCATCGACCGCTTCGAGGTGGTGGAGCGGGAGGACAAATCCGACCCAAGGTCGAAGCTGGTGTATATCCGGGATCTGGAGATGTAAAAAATACCTTGCAGAGATATCTTGGTATGCGGGGCTGCACATAAGGAAAAATAATCCTCAGGATAAAACAGGAAGGGAAAATCTCATGGAAAAGACATTCTTTGGAAACTTCAATGATCTCAAGAGCGTTGAGATCAAAAATCCCGATATGACCCGCCAGCTTTTCTTCGGCAACGACATCATGGTTGTTAAAAACGTCATCCCCGCACATACTTTAGTCCCAAAGCACAGTCACGCAAATGAACAGCTTTTTTATGTGTTGGACGGCGAATGTGATGTTGAGATTGAGGGAGTGGGTAAGCAAACTTTGGGCCCAAGCGGTATCGCATGGTTCCCATCCAATGTCGCTCACGCGGTTACTGTAACAAGTGATGCTGATCTTGTTGCCTTCGACATCTTCACTCCGATACGGGAGGATTTTCTTCCCGCATTTGAATAAGAACCCTGTGAAGTGCAGACGAATCCATGTTTAAGAAAAAAGGTTCGATTCTTTTGAATCGAGCCTTTTTTGGTCAGAGTTCCTTTTTTGGTTCGGCCATGATGGTTTTCTGGCCGGTATAGACCACCATGCCGGGTCTTGCGCCGTGGGGCTTTTTTACGAAACGGGCCTCCGTTACGTCCACGGGGACCCGGCCCGCCTGGGCGCCCTCGGAATAGAAGGCGGCGAGGCAGGCGGCCTGATAGACGGATTCCTCGTCCGGCTGAGTCCCCTCGCAGCGGAGGATCACATGAGCGCCGTGGAGCTTCTGGACGTGGAGCCACAGATCCGTCCGCCGGGCGGTGCGGAGGGTAAGCTCGTCGTTTTGCAGGTTGTTCCGGCCCACCAGCACCTCCAGGCCCGCGCTTGTGCGAAAGCTCATGGGCTGGGCGGGCTTGGGCCGCTTTTTGGGATTTTCCCGCTGCTGGCGGAGATACCCGGCCTGGGTCATCTCCTCCCGGATGCCGTCCAGATCCGCTTGGCTCTGCACCCGCTCCAGCTCCGAAGCGATGGAGGCCAGATACTCCGCCTCCCGGCGGTTTTCCTCGATCAAGCCGGTCAGGTGGGCCTGGGCGGTCTTTTTCTTCGCGTACTGCTTATAATACGCCGCCGCGTTCTGCTGGGGGGATTTCCGGGAATCCAGGGGGATGGTGATCTCCGGGCAGTCCGGGTCGTAGAAGTCCTCCAGGGTGACGCTCTCCATCCCCGGCTTCATGCGCCAGATGTTGGCGGTGATCAGGTCGCCCCGGCGTTTGTCCTCCTCCCGCCCGGCGGTGGCCTCCAGCTCCTGAATACGCAGAGAAAGCTTTCGCTCCGTGCGGTTTTTCGCCCCCCGCACAAGCTTCGTCATGCTCCTGGCCCGGCTTTTCAGGTGTTCGATCCTGTCCTTTTCCCCGTAAAAGGCGTCCAGCAGGGCCGACCAGCCGGGGTAAGCCACGCTCTCCACGGCTGGGCCGTATTGCAGGATGGGCAGGAAGGTGAAGTCCTTGGGCGCACCGCTTTCCACCAGCATATAGGGGCGGCGCTCCAGGCCCTCCAGCCCCTCCGGGGTCTGGGGCAGGCCCCGCCATTCCATCTCCCGCCGGAGCAGGGGGGACAGGCCGGAGAATTTTCCCGGCTCCGGCCTGGGGGGCAGGCGATAGACAAGCCCCGGCAATAGCTGGCGCAGGGGACTCATCTCCCCGTCCACCCGGCGGGCGGCGTCCAGGATGCGGCCCTCCCCGTCGATTAAAATCAGGTTGGCGTTCCGGCCCAGCAGCTCCATGGCCAGGGCCTTGTCCGCCGGCTCCCCGAACTCGTCATAGGCCGCCAGCCGGAACAGGAGCATACGCTCCCCCTCCGGCTGGGATATTTCCACGATCCGCGCCCCGGTCAGATGCTTGCGCAGAAGCATACAGAACATGGGGGGCTGGGGGGGATTTTCATAGGCCCGCTCCGTCAGGCACACCCGCGCCGCCCCGGAGCCGAAGCACAGCAGCAGCTTTCGGCTGGCTCCGTTTCCCCGGAGGGACAGCAGCACCGTGTCCCGCTCCGGCTGATGCACCCGGTCGATCTTCATGCCGGTCAGGTCGTCCCGCAGCTCCCGGCAAAGCTCGGATATGAAGATGGCGTCAAGAGGCATGGTCTTCCTCCTCATCCTCCATGATACAGGCAAACAGCGTCTCTATCCGCGCCGCCTGGCCGGTGAGCCAGAGCTGGCCGAACAGGGCCTCCAGGGCGGTGGCGGCGTGATATTCCACCACGGTGCAGCCTCCCGGCACCCCGTGGACGCGGGCGTTCCGTCCCCGGCGGTAGATGTGGCGCTCCTCCTCCGTCAGAAGGGGCTGGAGCCGCTCCGCCGCTTTGGCCTGGGCGGGGGCGGACACATGGGCCACCGTCCGCCGGTGCAGGTCGGAGACCTTCGCCCCGCCCTGCCGGGCCAGGTATGTGCGCACCAGAAGCTCATACACCGCGTCTCCCACATGGGCCAGGGCCAGCACGCTCATGCCCTGGAGGACGGAGGGTTCCACAGGCTGATGCACGGGCGTCATGTTTCCTCCTCCCAGGGGGCGGAATCCTCCTCAGCGGCGGTCTGGGCCAGCTCCTCCTCCGTGGGGGCGAACTCGTCGCTCTCCGCCACCTGGTTGAATTCCTGGGCGATGGTGTCCACAGGGGCGGTGCCGGCGGAATACTGCATTTCCTGCCACTGCTGCTTGGTGATGATGATCTGCCGGGGCTTGGAACCCTCGTAGGGGCCGACCACGCCCACCTCCTCCAACTGGTCGATGAGCCGGGCGGCTCTGGCATAGCCCAGGCGCAGCCGCCGCTGGAGCAGGGACACGGAGGCGGTCTTGGTCTCGAATATCACCTCCACCGCCTGGGGCAGCAGCTCGTCATAATCGTTTTTCCCGGCGCCGCCGGAGGACTCGTCCTTGGCGTCCTTGCCGTCCTTGTCGGCGGCCTTTTCGATCTCCGCAAGGATCTCGTCGCTGTATTCCGCCTCGGCCTCCCGCTTGACGAAGTTGATGATCTCCTCCCGCTCCTCGTCCGTGACGAAAGCGCCCTGGACGCGGGTGGGCTTGCCCACACCGATGGGGGAATAGAGCATATCGCCGGAGCCGACCAGCTTTTCCGCCCCCTGCTGGTCAAGGATGATGCGGCTTTCCAGGGAGCTGGACACGGCGAAGGCGATGCGGCTGGGGATGTTGGCCTTCATCAGGCCGGTGATCACGTCCGCCGAGGGACGCTGGGTGGCCACCACCAGATGCATACCGGCGGCGCGGCCCATCTGGGCCACCCGGCAGATGGATTCCTCCACCTCCTTGGCGGCTACCATCATCAGGTCGGCCAGCTCGTCGATGATAATGACCACACTTGGCAGGGTGGCCTCGCCCTGGCTTTTCTGAATGGCGTTATAGCCCTCCAGGTCGCGGACGCCCGCCTCGGAAAACAGGCGGTAGCGCTTGAGCATTTCCACCACCGACCACTGGAGCGCCCCGGCGGCCTTTTTCGAATCCGTCACCACGGGGACGTACAGGTGGGGCATACCGTTATAGATGCCAAGCTCCACCATCTTGGGGTCGATCATGATCATGCGGACTTCGTCCGGGGTGGATTTATAGAGAAGGCTCAAAATCAGAGAGTTGATGCACACGGATTTGCCGGAGCCGGTGGTACCGGCGATGAGAACGTGAGGCATTTTGGCGATGTTCCCCACGATGACGTTGCCGCTGATGTCCTTGCCGATGGCCACGCTTGTTTTGCTCTTGGCCTTTCGGAAGGCGTTGGAGTCGATGACGTCCCCCAGCCAGACGGTCTTCACGTTCCGGTTGGGAACCTCCACGCCGACGGTGGAGATCTTGTCCGGGATGGGGGCGATGCGCACGCTGGAGACGCCCAGGCTCAGGGCGATGTCCCCGGCCAGGTTCGTGATCTTGTTGAGCTTGACGCCCTGCTCCAGCTTCAGCTCATACCGGGTGATGGTGGGGCCGTGGACGGCTCCCACGATGGAAGCGCCCACACCGTAGCTGCGGATGGCGTTCTCCAGTTGGGCCTCCACCTCGTCGAGGGACTCGTCCTCCTCCGCCGTATCCGGGCCGCTCTTGTTTAAAAGCTCCACAGGCGGGAAGAGGTATTCCTCCTTCGGCTCCTCCTGCCCGGCCTGGATCTCCGCCGCCACCTGGGCGGCCTCCAGATCCCTGTCTATCCGCTCCACCGTGGGCTGGGGAGCGGCGGCATCGTCCATGTCGGCGGAGTGGATCTCCACCCCAGCGATGTGGGCCGCGTCCTCTATGTCCAGGGGCCGGACGTTTTCCGTGAGGGCGGGGGCCTTTTCCGGGACGGGCTTGGGAGGCGCGGCAGGGGCCTCCGGGGCCTTTTCGGTTTTTTCCGGGGCGGGGGTATTCCGCGTCGGAGCGGGCTTTTCCGGGACAGGCTTTTCCGAAACGGGCGTCGGCTCCTCCGCCGGGGCGGGGGCCTGGCTCTCCTCCAGCTTCTGGGCCTCCAGGGCCTTTTCCACCCGATAGGCGGCGGCGGGGTCTACCTCCAGCTCGGCGAACAGCCAGTCCTTCTGCATCTCCCAGTCCTCGTCGTAAAGGCTGCGGTGCCGGGGGGATCTTTTCTCCCGGACGGGGGGCTTTTTGCTCCGGGAGGAGGTCTTTTCCTTCACCCAGTCGTAATCGTCCGCCGGGGGCGGCGTCGGCTCTTCCTCCTCCTCGGCCCAGTCGTCCAGAAGCTCCGGCTCATAGGGGGCGGGTCGGGGGCGGTTTTTAAAGGCCTCCCACAGGGCGGCCACGCTTTTGTTCATGGCCGTGATGACCATCAGGGCCATGGCCGCTCCCAGCACCAGGAAGCTTCCCACCACGCCCAGGGCCTTTTTCAGCCCCATGCCGATCAGGCCGGAGATCACGCCGCCGCAGCACTGGGCGGGTTCCTGGGCCGTCTGCCACAGGCCTTGTATCCCGGCGGAGAAGCCCGCCGCGAACAGGCTCTCCCCCTGGAAGGCCAGCATATGCACCATGGCCCCGAACACCACCGGCAGCAGCAGGGCGCAGACCGCCCGCGCCGCCGCCGGGCGTTCCAGATGGAAGCCCAGGAGGAAGCAGGCCCACAGCAGGGCTATGGGCGCAAGATAAAAGCCCCAGCCGAACAGCCCCCGCAGCAGGGTGCGGAAGGCCGCCACCAGCCAGCCCTCCACCGGGAACCAGGCGATGAGGGCCACCAGCCCCACGAACAGCAGGGCGACGCAGGCCGCCTGACGCTGTACCGTTCTGGCCGGGCCGGTCTGGGGGGCGGTCTTTTTCGTCTGGGTCGTCTTCTTGGTTCCGGCGGTCGTCTTTTTCCCGCCGGAGCCGGTTGATTTTTTCGCGCCGCCGGATTTGGCGGCGGTCGTTTTCTTCTGCGCCATGATTCGCTCCTCTTAGGTTGTTATACTGAAATCTGATTAAAACAAGACATTGAAAATGGCTTGTTTTAATAGCCGTCGCAGCGGCGTAGATTTCGTATGAGACGTCTTTTGAAGCGTCAACCGCGCTTTTGCGCGGCTCTTAGGCGCTTCAAAAGTTCAGATTAAAATGTCCCATTTTAATCTGAAGATAGTATCAATGCAGCACGACGGACAAAACGATGGTCAGCGCGCCCACCGCCCAGCAGTAATAGGCGAAGCCGCCAAAGCGGCCCTTATCCACGATCTTTTGCAGCAGCCGGATGGACAGATACCCGGTGATCCCGGCCACGATCATGCCCACGGCATAGGCGGGCAGAAGGGACGTGTCGAAGCCGTCCTCCATCACGTCCAGAAGCTGGAGCAGCACCGCGCCCAGCACGGACAGCAGGCTCATCAAAAAGGAGAACCGCACGGCGTAGCTGCGCTTCAGGCCCCGGCCCATACCGGCGGTGATGGTGGTGCCGGAGCGGGACAGGCCCGGTATGGTGGCCGCCGCCTGTGCCAGGCCGATGACCAGGGCGTCTACCACGGTCATGCTCTTTTCCGTCTTTTTCCCCTTGGGCATACGGTCGGAGATGAACAGCAGCAGGCCGGTGACGAGCAAGGCGATTCCCACAAACCAGGACACATCGCTCAGCTCCTCGATGGCGTCGTTTACCGGTACGATGATGATCAGCGGCAGGGTGGCCACGATCAGCATGAAGATCTGCCGCCGCATGGGGATCCCTCTGGCGGAGAGGCCCCGGCCTTTGACCAGATCCTGGCCCATGTGGCCCACCTCCAGGATCATGCCCTTCACGTCGGCCCAATAGGCGACGATCACCGCCACCAGGGTGGCCAGGTGGAGCATGATGTTGAACATGGCGCTGTCCCCAAAATCCGCCAGTCCGGCGGCCCCCAGCACGTTTTCAAACAGGGCCAGATGGCCGGAGCTGGAAATGGGCAGAAACTCCGCAATGCCCTGCACCAGGCCCAAAATGGCGGCGTATAGTATATTCATAGGATTCTCCCTTCTGGTCTGCGGCCCAGCCGCACGAACCTGCAAGAAAACCGCGGGGAAGGCGCAACGCCAAGGCCCCGCTGTATTTATATTGATGCGTTGACCTTATTGTACCATAAAATCGGCTTATGGTCAAAGGCGGCCCCACCGGGCGCGGCGGGGCCTACAGCTCCGCCACGAACCAGTTCATCCCGTCCCGGTATTCCAGTCGTATCTGCCCCCGGAGGGCGGCGGCGATCTGGCGGGCGATGGAAAGGCCGATACCGGCCCCGGCCCGGCCCGTATCCCGCTGATAAAAGGGCTTGAAGATGTTCTCCTGCTCCTGCTTCGGGATCTCCTCCCCCGTGTTTCCCACGGAGATCTGCACCGTCCGGCGGGAGAGGGCGGGGCAGCGCCGGGCGGTCAGGCATATGTCCCCGCCGGGGGCGCAGTATTTCAGGGCGTTATCCAGCAGCACGTCCACCACGGTCAGAAGCTGCACCCGGTCGCCGCGAAGGGTAAGCCCCTCCGCCACGTCGGCGGTCAGGGCGTGGCCCTCCTCAAAGGCCCGTACCTCAAAGCGCAGGGCCTCCGACTGCAAAAGCTTCGTCACGTCCAGATGCTCCTTCTGCCCGTCCTGCCCCGGCAGAGCCAGCCAGACCATGGCCTCCGTCAGGGACTGCATACGCCCGCACTCCTGGCGGATATTGTCATAGCAGAAGGCGGCGTTCGGCCCCTGGTCTCCGCCCGTCCTGTCCAGCAGGTCAAGGTTCGCGCTGACGATGGACAGGGGCGTTTTCAGCTCGTGAGAGGCGAAGGACACGAACCGCTGCTGCTCCGCCAGGGCGTCCTTCGCCGGGCGGGCGAACCACCGGGACAGAAACAGCGCCACCACCAGCATCAGCCCCAGGCTTGGGATGGCGATGAGGATGATCTCGTTGCGGAGCTTGCCCAGGTCGGCGGCGATATAGGACACGTCCATAAACACCACCCGGTGGCCCTCCGCCCCCCGGATGCCGTTATAGTACCGCACCTGGTAGGCCTCCAGCACACCGGTCTCCTCAATGCTGCCCGCCAGCAGGGCGATCAGCTCGTCGGGAGTCAGACCCTCCGACCCCAGGAAAAATTCCCCCATCACCACCTGGGCGGTGTCGGTCTGGTTGTCGATCTCCAGCACGAAGTAGGGGGGATAGTTCAGCATGGAGGGATCCCCGCTGCCGTCCCGGTTTTCCAGGTTGTTGATGTTCAGCATATACATCATGCAGTCGTATTCAAGCTGACTTTTTTTCTGGTAATAGACCACGCCCCCCAGCAGCAGGGCCACCAGCGCCATGATCACCATGAACACGGCGATGAATTTGACCTGCAAACGGCGGATCATGACCCACGCTCCCGCAGGCAATAGCCGATCTGCCGCCGGGTGGAGATCTCCACCTGGGACTGCAAATGCTGAAGCTTTTTGCGCAGAAAGCTCATATAGGCGTCCAGGACGTTGCTCTCCGGCATATTGTCATAGCCCCAGGCCTTCAAAAGCAGAGTCTCCCTGTCCACCGGCGTTCCGGCGGCGCTTATCAGCAGGTGCATCAGCTCCAGCTCCTTTTTGCTGAGCTGTATGCTCTCCGCCCCGCAGGACAGCACCCCCGTCTCCACCGAAAGGGTCAGATCCCCGAAGGAGAGGCTGTCCGCCCGGATTGCGCCGGGACGGCGGAGCAGGGCGCGCACGCAGGCCAGAAGCTCGCTGGAGGCGAAGGGCTTGGTCAGATAATAGTCCGCCCCGGTGTTCAGCCCCCGCACCCGATCCGGCACGCCGCTCCGCGCCGTAAGCATCAGCACCGGGGTCTGTCCGCCTCCGGCCCGCAGGCGGCGCATGACCTCCAGCCCGTCCATTCCAGGCAGCATAACGTCCAGGATGACCAGATCGTATATGCCGCTCAGGGCGGCGTCCAGACCCGTCTCCCCATCCGGGGCGATGTCGGAGATCATCCGCTGGGTGTTCAGAAGCTGCTGGATGGTCAGGGCCATGCGTTCCTCGTCCTCGATGATCAAAATGCGCATAATACGCTCACTCCTGTGCCTGCAAATACGCCTCCAGCGCGTCGAAGTCCCCGTGGGGGAAGGCTCCTATGTCCCGGTTGTCGGGATTGAGAAGGCAGTCGGTCAGAAGAAATACGGCGGCGCCCGCCTGCCCGGCGGCGGTGTCCTCCGAGGCGTCGTTGCCCACCATGAGCGTGGTCGCCGGGTCGGCGTTCAGGCGGCGGAGAACGTCCAATAGGCGGGGTTGGGCTTGCAGAAGCTGGTGTTTTCATAGGTGGTGTACAGGGCGAAATCCCCCGGCTCCAGCCCGGCCCAGCGGATGCGGCTCTCCGTGGCGATGGCGGGGAAGATGGGGTTGGTGGCCAGGGCCACCTGCACTCCCGCCGCCTTCAGGCCCCGAACCACCTCCGCCGCTTTGGGCTGGAAGCCGCAGAAGGTCTTGGCCTGCTGGAAGTCCGTGGCGTAAAACTCCTCAAAAAGAGGCATATCCTCCAGGGCCTGAGGGCCGAAGATGCCGCTGAACGTCTCCCAGAAGGCGGCCTCGTTTGTCCGGCTGCCGTCGTTTTTCACCATGGCCGCCGTTCCCTTCCAGATCCCGTCGATCAGCGCCTTGGCCTCATACCCGCGGGGCGCAAGCTTCTTGGCCAGAAGGGAGAAATATCCATGGACGAAAGCGTCCTGATCCATCGGCAGCAGCGTGCCGTCTAAGTCGAATAGTACGGTTGTCAGCATTGGTTCCTCCGTGATGTGTGTTGTGTTATATAGTAGGTGTTAGCTATTGGCAGCCAGCGCGGGGGGAACCCCTCCACCATGCTGGCGCGTCCCTGCGGGGGGAACCCCTCCACCATGCTAGCGCATGGTCCCCCTCCCCTTTCAGGGGAGGCTTACCCCGCGGCTGGCGCCGACGGTGTTTGTTGCACGTTTTTAGATGCACTTATCTTTTGGATGCACCGATGCACCTATGTTAAAAAGTGAAATTTTACGAAATGCTGGCACCAGTGCCTCCCCTGAAAGGGGAGGGGGACCGCCCGTAAGGGCGGTGGAGGGGTTCCCTCCCCGCGAAAGCGGGGAGGTGGCAGCGCATTGGCGCTGACGGAGGGGTTCCCCCCGTCGGCACTGCGTTGCAACGGCGCTCGCCGGAGGGGCCGCCCCGCACCCGCCGCCCTCACTCATGCAGCCGGGAGCGGATTTTCAAATCAATCGCCTCGCAGACGCTGTCGAAGGAGCGGTTAATATCGAGATTGGAAAAACGGATCACTTCAAGTTCCCGATGGATCAGGAGGTCGGAGCGTATGGCGTCATATGCCATACCGTCCACGGTGAAGTGCTGGCTGCCGTCGATTTCGATCACCAGCTTGGCGGGGGAGCAGTAAAAATCAACGATGTACCGCTCGATGACGCGCTGGCGGTAAATTTTCACGGGATATGTTCTCAGGAAGTCATACCATAAATGCCGCTCCTCCGGGGTCATGGCCTTTCGCAGCTTTTTGGCCCGGTTTTTGAGGTCTGCGTTGTAGCCGGTGAAACGGTCTTTGGGTTCAGGCATGGGGGGTTCTCCTTGTTAGTGGGGGCGAGATATTCAGTGCCAGCGTCTAACGGACGTGGATGGCCCAGCGGCGGGCGTTGCCCGCGCTGGGAACCCCTCCACCATGCTAACGCATGGTCCCCCTCCCCTTTCAGGGGAGACTTCCATTGTTGCAGGCTGGTTGTTTGCAACGAACTGCAATACAAACAATCGTCTGAATTAGTTATCCCGAAACGAAAAGCGAAATTTTACGAAATGCTGGCACCAGCGCCTCCCCTGAAAGGGGAGGGGGACCGCCCGTAAGGGCGGTGGAGGGGTTCCCTC
>JAJQCH010000169.1 GCA_021202795.1 Oscillospiraceae bacterium | reverse complement strand
CTCTATTGAAGCTTTTCGCGGATGTGTTCAACTTGCACTTGCAATTTTCGGAAAACTTTGCTTTTGTGAAGGACTATCTGACAAAGCACATTCCCAAGGCCGTGATGAACATCTCTGAGGCGACCTATCTCGCCTGGGTCAATCTGTCCGCCGTGCTGCCGGATGTGGACGACCTCCCGGCGTTTTTCGCCAACAACGCCGGGGTTCTCCTGGAGGGCGGCGACGCACTCTTTGTGGGAAACGCAAAGGGCTATATCCGCCTGAATCTGGCCATGCCGAGATCCATCATCGAGACCGGCCTCCGCCGGATGGAAGAGGCCATACATCAGTCATCAGCAAAACAGGCATAATTATAAACGCCAGGAATATTTTATAATTCGAAAGGATTCATCATTATGAAAATCGCAGTCACCTATGAAAACGGACAGGTATATCAGCACTTCGGCCACACGGAGCAGTTTAAGGTCTACGACGTGGAGGACGGAAAGGTTATATCCTCCCAGGTGGTCGGCACCAACGGCCAGGGCCATGGCGCGCTGGCACAGGTTCTGACCGGCCTGCAGGCGGACATCCTGATCTGCGGCGGGATCGGCGGCGGCGCACAAAACGCGCTGGCCTCGGCAGGCATCAAGCTGTACGGCGGCGTGACCGGCAATGCGGATGCCGCCGTGGAGGCGCTTCTGGCCGGAAACCTGGCCTATGTGCCGGACATTCAGTGCAGCCATCATGCAGGAGAGCATCACTGCGGCGAGCATGACGGACACCATCACGGAGAAGACCATGAATGTCGGCACGGGCATTGTGTGGACTGACGCGGAAATACACTATATGCGGCTGCCTGCAGGAAGTACGCCATGCGGGAGCCGATATGATTGGCAAGCAAAAAGCACGGAAACGACAGCCCAGGAGCTGTCGTTTCCGTGCTTTTATGGATATTCACATTTCGTTTCACAAGCGGCGGAAGCCAGCGGACCCGTCGGTCATGGAGGCCGTAAGCGTCGCCCTGATGATTTTCCGCTCATTGGACAGCGCGGCTGTAAAGAATGTTTTCCTCGTCGTTAAGAACCTTTCGGAAGTCGATCTTCACAAGCTCCTTCCCGCAAACTTCCTTTGAAGCGCCGAAGGCCATCATGCCGCAGACGCCGACAAAATTGATCGTCTTGTCGCCGCTTACATTCATTACCCTGGCGCACTTCCTGACCGTTGCGGGAACGCCGTCCCCAAAGGCAAACCCTTCCCGGACGCATTGCTGCTGGAACCTCTCGCCGGTCTCAGCGTCCCCAAGATAAAAATAATACTTCCTGCTGCTGTCCTTTACAATTTCGGAAATGGTTTTCATGCTGCATTTTCCTCCTAATAAAATATTTTATTAGGAGCGCGAAAGAGAGAATCCATCATACAAGCTTTAGCACCTTACCTGTATAGGCGGTTGCTGTACGGTCACAGGGCTTGTCCCTCGCGCACTCCTTATGGACGGATTCATCTTACCACATCCTGAAGAAAATGTAAACAGGGCGAATGGACTGAATCAAAAAGCACGCCGTTCCCGGCGATCCAGAAGGGACAAGCGCAAAGCAATTCGATGAAAACGCCCCCCGGAGCTATGCTCCGGGGGGCTTGCGTGTTTTATTGAGTTATCCTGTCAGGACGCTTCGCCGCTGGCCTCGCCGGAGGACTCGCCGCTGGCGGAGGAGGTAGCAGATTCGGTGGCTTCGAGGGGTTCCTCGAAGATGATGGTCACGTTGCCGACGGTGGTCTCCTCGGTGACGGCCTCGCCGCCGACCGTGAGACTGTAGTACACGGTCAGGGTCACAGGCTCCTCGGCGGAGAGCTGATCAAGGCTCTCCAGCACCAGGTCGCCCACGCCGCAGTCGGCGGTGATCGTCCAGGTGGAGTCGGCGTCGAAGGTCAGGTTCGCGTTCTGCATCCAGTTGACGGTCTTGCCTGTCCACTCAGAGTTATAGAAGTAGGCGTTCACGGTGGAGGGGCCGGAGCCAGCGTCGGGGCCGGTCATGGTGACGATTTCCGCGACGTAGATGTCGCCCACAAGCTCGGTGGTCTCGTCGCTCTCGCCGGTCAGATCCCATTTCGTCTCGCTGTTCTGGTCATAGAAGTAAATGCTGCCGCTGCCGCCGTTATCACCGGCCACCAGGTAGTTGGTGGCGCCCTCGTCGGCGTACAGCTCATAGTTCTCGTTCACGAACAGGCAGCTATGAACGGTGACAGGGGCGGTGCCGGTCAGGATGACGCAGGCCATGATCTCGCCGGTCTGCGGCGCGGTGGTCTTATCCTGGAACCAGTAGCTCTGGACGGTGGTGAGGTCGTCGCCCCAGACGCAGTTGGTCTTGTTCACAAACATATTGAGCATGGGGGCGTTGACCATGCTGGTATCGTCCGCCCAGGCCCAGTTTTCATAGATGGCGGCGTCCAGCTCCCAGGAATCCTCGTCGGAGCCGAGGTCATAGAAGTCATACGCGTCCGGGTCGAAGGAGCAGATGATGCGGCTGTTATACGCCTCGACGCCGATCCAGGTGCCGCTGCCGCCGGAACGGGTCTTGATGCCGGAAACGCCCTCCAGGTCGCAGTTGAAGGCGAAGATGTAGCCGTTGGAGGCGGAGCAGAGGGCCGCGTCCATGTTGGAGTGGAGGGAGGAGTTATAAACGAACACATAGCTCTCATCGCCGCCGATGGAGTAGACGCCCGCGCAGCCGCGGCCATAGGTGGTGGCGGAGATGCGGTTCGCGACGATGACGCCGCCGCCGGTGTCGGTGGTCAGGGCGGTGCCGGTCTCGTCGGCAGTCACAAGGATGGCGATGTCCTCATCCTCCACCTCGGAGAACACAGGCTCGGCATAGGCGTTCCAGTCCTCGGTAAGCTCGGTGCGCTGGGCGGTACCAAGATCCAGGCCGGGGCGCTCGTCCACCAGGGTGAGAAGGATTTCATAGTCGATGATGGGCTGGCCGTTTTCGTCGATGAAGTCGTCGGCGTTCAGGGCAATCTTGCCGCCCATGCCCACATAGAATCCGTGACCGCCGCTGGAGCAGCCGAAGTAGCGGCCTCCGTATACATACGCGGTGCCGCCCGCGACGGCATAGAGGACGTTCTCAGTGCCGACGATGGTGGGGTCGTTCAGGATAACGGAGCTGTCGTCTGTGCCGAAGTCGATCTCTTCATAGGAGGAGATGCTGTAGTCCGTGGAGTTGCCGCCGTCCACCAGGACGGAGGAACCCAGGCCGTAGAAGTTCGCGGCCTCAGACGGGCCGTAGGCAATGGTGTTGTTGCAGGAATAGAGGTTATTCACCGTGACGGTATCCCCCGCCTGCACCATGAGGGTCGCAACGTCGCCCTGGATAACCTGGTCAACGCCGTCCACAACGTGTTCATAGGCCCGCTCCCACTCGAAGTTGGTGGTGGCGCCGTCAATGGTGTCGCCCACGGATTTATAGAGGTAGCAGGTGTAGATGTGGAAGTCGCCGGGCCGGGGGCCGTTTGCGTAGCTGTGGACATAGTTATAGAGGCGGATCAGGTCGTAGTCCTCCCCGTATACCAGGCCCTCCGTCTCATAGACGGCGTTGATGATCTGGGCCTTGGTGGAATAGCGGACGTTCTGGGTGATGTAGATCATCTCATAGAGGCAGCCGTCCACGGCGTAGGTGGTGCCGGTCTCGACGCCCATGGTGGAGATGTATTTGTTGGTACCCTCGCCGTCCACGTCGGCGACCTCGTCGAACACGTCCTCCGGCAGCTCCACGCCCTCGGCCACGGCCCCGTCGATGATGGAATCGGCAGGCACGTCCACGGTGGCGGCGGCAGCAGCGGCGGCGTATACGTCGATGGTAGCCTCGTCCTCTTCCTCAGAGGCGGCGTATACAGTCAGATCCACGTCCGCGAGATCGGCGGGGACATTATAGACCGCGCCGTCAATGGTGACGGTCTCCATCTCGGTCAGGTCGATCTCATGGCCGGTGGCCTCACCCATCTCCTGGGCGGCGGGGCATACGGCTGCATAGAAGGTGCCGCCGCAGCTAGCCAGGGCTGTCTCCGGCAGGTCGGTCAGGGTAGAGGGGAAGCTCCAGCCCGGCGTGCGGTTCAGGTCATAGAACGCGCCGGAGGCGATGCTCTCCACGCCTTCGGGGATAAGCACCCAGCCGGAGGCGTTGGTGATCACGGCGGTGCCGTTCGCGCCTATGGCGGTCACGGGATAGCCGCCAAGCTCCGCGGGGAAGAGAATGACCTCCGCGGCCTTGATGGCGTCGCTCGTAGACACGATGGTGGCCTCGCCGTCCGAGACGGTGTAGTACCAGCCGCCGTAGACATAGACCTCGCCCTCCTGGGCGGTCTCGTCCGTGTCGCCGGAGGACATGGCCTCCTCGACCAGCGCCTGCAGCTCGGGGTCGTCGATGGTGAGGTTCACCGTGTAGCCGGACAGAGCCAGCAGCATGGCGCCCATCAGCAGCAGGGCAATCAGCTTGCGAAATTTCATGGTTTGCTCCTTTCCATTTTATGTTCGGGTTAATGAATTAACCAATGAAACTTTGTAATTATACCATAGTTTGAATGTCTTTACAAGACAGCAGGCCAATATTTTCATGGATTCCCGGTCACAGCGCCTCTATAATGCGGCACATAAGCCCCACCCGCCGGAAGGGAGTCATCAGATACAGCCCGTCGGAATAGGGAGCGACCTGGCGGGCAATCTCAGCGGAGATTTTCACAGCAAGCTCCTCAGCCTCCTCCCGATCCTTGCCCTCATACAGGGCCACGATCTCGTCGCAGACGTACATCCCGGCGATCTCGTTATTGAGAAAGCAGGCGTTCCGGTGGCTGACCACAGGGAAGATCCCGGCCAGGATTTTTCCATGCAGCGTCTCCCTGGCAAGGCGGAGGTTATCCAGCGCCTGCTGAGACAGAACAGGCTGGGTCAGAAAGCCGGAGACGCCGTTTGCCTCCTTCTCCTGGGCCAGCTTGAGCTGAATGGAAAAGTTTCTGGCGTTCAGATTCAGCGCCCCAAACAGGCGGAAGGGCGTGCGGAAAACCGTTTCGTTCAGGTCGGAGACGTAGCGGATGAGCTTGCGGGAGTTGAAGTTGAAAACGCTTTTCACCTCGTCCCTGGCCTCCGTAGGGATGGGGTCGCCCGTCACCAGCAGGACGTTGTGAACGTCCTCCATGGAGAGGCCCAGCAGCAGGGCCTTGGTGGCGTTCATATTCCTGTCCCGGCAGGTCATATGGGGCAGCGGCTCCATTCCAAGCTCCCGCTTGACCTTGCAGGCCAGCAGGCTGCTGTCCGCTCTGGGGCGGCCAATGGGGCAGTCCGCGATGGTCACGGCGTCGGCCCCTGCGTCCCGCAGGGCGCGCACGCCTTCCAGGAAGGGGGTGATATCGTCGTCCGCAGGAGGATCAAACTCCACCGCCACTACCCGCTTTCCGGCGGCCAGCTTGTCCCACAGCGGATTTGTGGCCGGGGTCGCCTCCGCCGGGGCGTCTTCCGCCACGGAAACAGAAGCGGGCAGAGGCTTTTTCAGCGCGGCGGCGGCCTGGGCAATATGGGCCGGGGTCGTGCCGCAGCAGCCCCCCACAATGGAGGCCCCCGCCCGGACGATTTCCCCGATCTGATCGCCAAAATAATCCGGCTGGCCCCCAAATACCGTCCGGCGGCCCAAAACCGTGGGATACCCGGCGTTCGGCATGACGGACAGGCGCTTTTCCCCAACGTCTACGGTTCGAATAAGCTGCAGCAGATGGTGCGGCCCGGAAACGCAGTTGAAGCCCACGGCGTCCACCTCCGGCAGGGCCGCCGTCCGGCGGACAAGGGTTCGCCCCGAAAAGCCCCCGCGGGTGAAGCCGTCCGCCCCCACGGCGAAGGAGACGATGAGAAACGCCTCCGGGCAACGGGATTTTATAAATGCGGCCAGCGCCGGGATGCCCTCATCCGAGGCCAGGGTCTCCGCCAGAAAGCAGGTGATCCCTCGCGCCAGAAACAGCTCCGCCTGGCGGCAGTATATCTCCGCCGGAGCGGTCTCCTCCGTCTCCTGGGGGACGGGGCCGATGTCCCCGAACACATAGGCCCCATAGGGTTCCGCCGCCTCCCGCGCCAGACGGCAGGCCGCGTCCAGGGACTGCTCCGCCTGGGCCGTCTCCCCGGCGGTCATGTCCCGGCTCACCGTGAAGGTGTTTGTCTTAATCGCCATACATCCCGCATCCAGATAAGCCCGGTGAATGGCGGTGATTCGATCCGGCTGGTTCAGATTCGCCAGGTCGCACCGCGCCTGCGCCCGGCCCGACAAAGCGTCGAAATAGGTTCCCATGGCCCCGTCGAACAGCAGGGGCCTGCCCTGGGATAAATATGCCCGTATGTCCATATCAGCCCAATACCTTTCTTGCAATCTCTACCGATTGACGGGCGTCCTTGGAATAATAATCCGCGCCCATTTTCTTTGCGTATTCCGGCGTCACCACCGCGCCGCCCACAAACGTCACCGGCGGCTCCGGCAGCGTATGGAGAACCTGAATGGTTTTTTCCATGGATGGCAGGGTAGTGGTCATCAGAGCAGACAGGCCTACCAGCCGGATGTCCTGCTCCTGCACGGTTTGCAGCACCGTCTCCGGCGGCACGTCTTTCCCCAGGTCGATGACGTCGTATCCATAATTTTCCAAAACCGTTTTCACGATGTTCTTGCCGATGTCGTGAATATCCCCCTGGACGGTGGCCATGACGATGCGGCCCTTTTTCACCGGGGTTCCCCCCTTCTTCGCGATGGAGGCCCGGATGACCTCAAACACGGACTGGGCGGCCCCCGCCGCGCTGAGAAGCTGGGGCAGGAACAGCGTCCCCGCCTCATAGCCCTCCCCCACCTTGTCCAGGGCGGGAATCAGGTGCCGCTCCACCAGGGCCAGCTCGTCCTCTGTGGCCAGGGCCTCCTTCGCAAGCCTCCCGGCGTCGGTTTTCAGCCCCCGGATGATGGCGTCGTCCAGGGTCAGCACCCCGCTTTCGGAGGGGACTGCCTGCACCGCCGGGGACTGCCCTGCGAACCGAGCCACATAGGCCCGGCACTCCTTATCCTCGCAGGACAGGAGCCGGAAGGCGAACACCGCATCCATCATCTCCCGCTGGTTGGGGTTGATGATGGGAAGAGTCAGGCCCACGGTCATGGCCTGGGTCAGGAAGGTCTGGGTGATCAGGGGCCGGTTGGGCAGGCCGAAGGAGATGTTGGACACCCCCAGCACGGTCTGCAATCCCATCTCATGGCGGACGATCCGCACCGCCTCCAGGGTCTCCCGCGCCTGCTCCTGCTGGGCGGAGACGGTCAGGGTCAGGCAGTCTATCCACAGATCCACCCTGGGGATGCCATGGGACGCCGCCGCGTCCATAATGCGCCGGGCGATGGCCACCCGCTCCTCCGTGGTCTGGGGAACCCCTGTTTTGTCCAGGGTCAGGCCCACCACCGCCGCGCCGTATTTTTTCACGATGGGCAGCACCCGCTCCAGTACCTCCGCTTCCCCATTGACGGAGTTCACCGCGGCCTTGCCGTTATAGACCCGCAGCCCCGCCTCCAAGGCGTCCGGGTCGGAGGAATCAAGCTGCAACGGCAGGGAGATAACGCTTTGCAGCTTTTTCACCACGCGGGGCAGTATTTCCGCCTCGTTCACGCCGGGAAAGCCCACGTTCACGTCCAAAATGTCCGCTCCCGCGTCCTCCTGCTGGATGGCCACGTCCAGGATATAGTCCAGGTCGTTTTCCAATAGGGCCTGCTGGAACCGCTTTTTCCCGGTGGGATTGATCCGCTCCCCGATGACCCGCACCCCGTCCAGCCGGGTTGGACACACGGGAGTGCAGACGAAGCTGACGTCGTTATAATGCCGGGGCGCGGGCATTTGTCCTGCCAGGGCCTGCACCAGAGCGCGGATATAATCCGGGCTTGTGCCGCAGCAGCCCCCCAGGATGGTGACGCCTCCGTCCACACAGCGGAGCAGGGCCTGGGCGAAGTCCTCCGGCCCCATGTCGTAGTGGCCGTCCACCGGGTCGGGCAGCCCCGCGTTGGGCTTTGCCACCACCGGCAGCCGCGTGTTTTCGCACAGCTCCTTTAGCAGCGGAGCCAGCAGGTCAGGCCCCAGGGAGCAGTTCAGGCCGATGGCGTCCGCCCCCAATCCCTCCAGCGTCCGGGCCATGGAGGGTACGGTGCAGCCGGTGAAGGTGCGGCCGCTCTCGTCAAAGGACATCGTCACCAAAACAGGCAGGCTTGTGGCCTCCTTCGCCGCCAGCAGGGCGGCCTTGGCCTCGTAGAGATCCGTCATGGTCTCGATGGCGATCAAATCCGCCCCGGCGGCGGCCCCGGCCTCCATCATCTCTCGGAACAAATCATAGGCCCGCTCGAAGGTCAGGGTTCCCATCGGTTCCAGCAGCTCCCCCAGGGGGCCCACGTCCAGGGCCACCTGGGTATCTGTCCCCTCCGCCGCCTCCTTGGCAATGCGGACGGCGGCGGTGATGATCTCCCCCACGCCGTGGCCGGTACGCTTCAGCTTCAGGGCGTTGGCCCCGAAGGTGTTGGCGTATACCACCTGGCTGCCCGCCTGGATATACTCCCGGTAGATACCGGCCAGGAGGGTCGGTTCCGTCAGATTCAGAAGCTCCGGCTGTCCGCCGGGGGGCAGGCCCCGCTGCTGCAATACGGTACCCATGGCCCCGTCCAATATAATAAAACCGCTGGTAAAATCAATTCCCACAGTGCTTTCCTCCCTTTCGCAGTGTGCATTTCTCCCGCAGGACGCAATAGGCGCAGCCCCGTATACGGGCCGCCTGGGGCCTTTTCGCAAGGCCGACGACTGCGGTGACGGACTTGCCCGGATTCATCAAAAGGCTCTCCGTGACGCACAGGCCCAGCCGTCGCTGGGTGTCCAGCGCGGCGCAGAGGGAGGGCTGGAGTACCAGGGGCAGATCCCCATAGCCTGGAGAAAAGCGATCGGTAAGATAAGCCCCCGGCAGACGCGCTTTCAGCTCCCGCTCCGCCTCGTCGCAGCCCGCCTCCACCCAGGCGCTGCCGCAGGCGTCCAGGAGAACGGCCTGGGCCATATCCCGCGCCTGCTCCGTGCGGAGCATGGCGTCAAATTGCGCCCCCAGGGTGCAGGCCAGCAGCGCCGCACGATCACATTCCGCGAGCATACGGGCAGCGCTTTCCCCCGGCAGGAGAATGTCCGCCTCCGGCAGGTAAAAGCCGTCTGTGCGCCGCTGCACCGCAAATATCCGATAGGTATACCGGGGCCGGACAGCTTCGGTAAGCGCCGTCGCCACCGCCGCCGCCTGACGCCGCAGCGCCTCGGTCGGCTCTCCCCGCACCCCCGCGTACCGCAGGGCCTCGTCAATATCCAGCTTCATTCCGGCCCTCCTGACGCGTTTTGCTTTAATAATTTACCATTATAATAGGTTTTCTCCAAAATGTACAGTCCCTATTCCACATAGAATTGACACGGGACGGGAATCATGCTATGATTTCCTATAATCACAGTATGTTAAGGAGCCTGTCTGTCATGGCGAGAGACCTTACCCCCTGCCAGCTCATTGAGCGGAGCATTATCACAAAATATCACAAGGCCCTGTGGACACCTTTCGTCGCGGCGGTCAAAAAATACAGCCTGATACAGGCCGGGGACAGCATTGCCGTCTGCATTTCCGGCGGCAAGGACTCCATGCTGATGGCAAAGCTGATGCAGGAGCTTCACCGCCACAGCGAGGTTCCCTTTTCCCTGACCTTTCTGGTCATGGATCCCGGCTATAACGAATTAAACCGCCGGAGGATAGAGGAAAACGCCCGACTGTTGGAGGTTCCCATAACCATATTCGACAGCAACATCTTCGAGGTGGCCAACAGCACGGACAAATCCCCCTGCTATCTCTGCGCCCGTATGCGGCGGGGGTATCTGTACAGCAAGGCCAGGGATCTGGGCTGCAACAAGATCGCCCTGGGCCACCATTTCAACGATGTCATCGAGACCACCCTCATCGGGATGTTCTACGGCTCCCAGCTCCAGGGCATGATGCCAAAGCTCCACAGCACCAACTTCCCCGGCATGGAGCTTATACGCCCCTTATACTGCGTCCATGAGGAGGACATTATCGCCTGGGCCAGATACAACCATCTCCAGTTTATCCAATGCGCCTGCCGCTTCACGGAAAACTGCGCCTCCTGCGACAACGGCGGCTCCAAGCGCCAGGAAATAAAGGATCTCCTCCGCCGTCTTCGGCAGGACGACCCCAACATTGAAAAAAGCATATTCAACAGCCTCCACAGCGTCTGCCTGGATACCTTCCCCGGATATAAGACCAGGGGGAAAACCTATACGCTGAACGATTTTTACGACCGATAGCGCGGGAAAGCGTTCCTCCGACCCGATTCCTGCGGCGAGTCTCTGTCCCAGACGGAGCAAAAACAGCGCTGCCGGACAATTTAGCGAAACAAAGCCTCTTGTAAACACAGCCAGAATGTTATATAATCTACAATAAGATGTCTCTCAAAAAGCGCATAGATGCACCAAAAAGAAGTTTTGTTCACATATAATATGATTATGTAAACACATCCAAGAGGAACGAAAATATGAAACGAAAAAGAGCGGTAGCCATGATTCTGGCGTTGGCAGCGGTACTATGCCTGTCGCCAGCCTTTGCGCTGGCGGATGAGGAGGAGACCGTCTCCGCAGATGAATATGAAGACAGTCTGGCGGTAGAAACGACGGAAGCCCCGGAGACGCCGGAGGAAACTGCGAACGACCCGGACGACGGCGACGACGTGGACGCTTCGGCACTCCTGGCGAGCGTCAGCCTGGAGGAGGACGACGGCGAGCAGTCCCTCTGCACCCATGGAAATACAGAGGCGGACTGCGCCGTCTGCGCCGTGGAGGCACAAATCGCGGCTCTTCCGTCTGTGACGGAGACCGAGGCCATGGTCACAGCGGAGCAAGTGGATGTTTACGCCCAGGCGTCGGCAGCATACGACGCGTACTGCGCCCTGACCCAGGAGGAGCAGGAGCAGGTCTCCAACAGCGACGCGCTGTTCACCCTGCTGGATTATTTCAGCGGCGGCACTGCGACGGCGGAGGAGGGCGATCTGTGCGAATCCTGCGGAAACGGGTACTACGACAACGGCATATGCACCGCCTGCGGCGCATATCAGAGCGCTGAACTGAACGAAAACGACTGCTATGAAATCGGAAACGCGGGCCAGCTATTCTGGTTCGCGGCGCTGGTGAACGACGGCAACAAATCCATCAGCGCCGTGCTGACCGCGGACATCGACCTGAATCCGGGATACACCTTCAGCGCCCAGGACGGAACATATTCAGGAAGCGGAACGCCCCGAAGCTGGACGCCCATAGGAAGCAGCACCAGCAATACCTACGCAGGCAGCTTTGACGGAAACGGACACACTGTTTCCGGCATTTACATAAACGCATCAAGCGCATATCAGGGGCTGTTCGGTGTTATGTCCGGCGGTACGATTCAGAACGTCACTGTCTCCAACAGTAGTGTTACCGGCGCCGCCAATATCGGCGGCATAGCAGGACGGGTATATGGCAACAGTACCATCACCGGCTGTGTGAACAATGGATATGTGAACAGTGCTACCCCTAACACTTCTTCTTGCGCAGGGGGCATCGCCGGATATATTTACAACAGCACGGTTTCCGGATGTACAAATCATGGCACCGTTGTTAGCACAAAAGCTGATGTCGGCGGCGTGATCGGATATATAAAGAGCTGCACCACTGATATTGCAAACTGCACCAACAGCGGGAATGTCACCGGCGGGAGCTCTTATGTGGGCGGTGTGATCGGCTATGCCAGCATTACCGCGACCGTCGTAAACTGTTCTAACGAGGGGGACGTATCAGCAGCCACCAAAAACGCAGGCGGTATAGCAGGCTATCTGACCAGCAACGGCATTTCTACCTGCTGCAACAGCGGAAATATCAGCGGCAACCTCAACGTGGGCGGCATAGCGGGGTATGCCAGCGTCAATACCGGCTATTCCATCGCCGACTGCCTGAACACAGGGATCCTCAGCGCCACCGCCAGCTCTGGCGACCAGTATGCAGGCGGCATCGTCAGCTATTTAATTAAAGGCACCCTGACAAATTGCTGCAGCACCGGCAATGTCAGCGGGAGCGATGCCGGCGGCATAGCGGGGTATGTTGCAAGCAGCGGTACCATCGAAAATTCCTATTATTTGGATACGGCGGTGGACACCGCCGTTGCGTCAAACAGCTCTTCCACCGTTTCCGCCGAGGCGAAGACCGCAGAGGAGCTTGCCTCCGGCGAAGTCACCTGGCTGCTGAACAGCGGGGTAACGGACGGAACGCAGATCTGGTATCAGACGCTGGGCCAGAGCGACATCCCCTCCTTCTCCGGGGCCACCGTGTATTATGAGGAGGGCCGGGGCTATTTCAACGCCGATCAGTCGACGGTCTATTCCGTGGAGATCTCATGGGGAGACCTGGCCTTTACCTATCAGTCGGCCACGGACGTATGGAATCCCGAAACCCACCAATATGAAAGCGCGGCTGCGTCCGGCTGGAGCTGCGCCGACGGGGGGAATATCATCACCGTGACAAACGGTTCCAACGTGTCCGTGAGCGTCTCGGTCATCTATCAGGCCGCAGAGGATTATTCCGACATTTTCGGCAGCTTTGACAAGTCCTCCTCCCTGCTGACCCCGCTGGGAACGGATGCCTTTGCCCTCAGTCTTTCCGCAGCGGACAACACGATTTTGCAGGAGCTGCAATCCACCTGTATTGGCGCCGTGGTCGTCACCATCGAAACGGATAATACGGATTCCCATTAAAATCGACCCGGCTGGCGGTATAGAATCCGCCTGCGAATCCCCACGACAACGCGAACGCGGGAGCATCCTTTCGGACGCTCCCGCGCTTTGTTTCTTGGGTTTTATCGGCCTGTGCATTTTTCAGGCCGTATTATCTTATCAATACTGGGCCGCAAATTCCTCAAAGGTCATGGCCGTGCCGGATTCCAGCATCCCGCCATAGAGCATCTCTGCGGGGAAGGACACATAATCCCCCGCCTCGATGAGGGGCATGAATTCGTTCTCCACCTGATCCTCGGTGAGAGAGGAGTTGATCTCCAGCTCGGCCAGGAGCCACTCGTGGATATACTCCACATAGGCCTCCTCCACGCTGGTCTCACCAGCGGCGGCGGTCTCAGCAGCGGCTTCAGCGGAAGCGCCCTCGGCGGCGGTGATGACGATCTCGCCCTCATAGGTCTGCCCGGCCTCCAGGGTGACGGCCTCGCCGTCCACGGTGGCCGTGCCATAGATGACCTGGCTGTCGGCGCTGATGGTCAGGCTGTCAAGCTGGGACTCGGCACTAACCGTCCAGACAGAGCCGTTTTCCAGGGTCAGAGCGGTGCCGTGATGCTCCACGTTATAGGACTCCGCGTCTAGGTTGCACCAGTAGACGCTGTCCATGCCGTCCGCGTAATCCCAATAGGCGTTCCAGTCCTCCGCATCCCACACAAGGGACGCGCCGTTCCAACTGGTGTTGTCCAGCAGAATCTCCACATTGCGCTGATAGTCATAGTTCTTCACATCGCCGGTCACGTCCATGTCGGTCATGGTCAGGCTGGTGGCGGTGTCCTCATTGCCAGAGTAAAGATACCGGCTGGAGCTGTCCGCGTTCAGGGCGGTCATGAGAATGGTGTTGGAATGGCTGTCGATCTCCACGTTGGTCAGGTCGATGTCCGCGGAGTGGGACTTAACAAGGATGATGGAGCCGCGGATGAAGTCCAGATAATCCGCCACGCCCTGGCTGTACTTCTCGGCATAATCCACCAGGGTCTGCTGGTCGTTCAGCTCCTCAGAGGTGCGGAGGGTGGAATCCATAACCTCCACCACAGCCTGCTGGCCGAAGGCGGAGCCGGTACCCGGAGAGTGGATATAGAAGCAGTTGCGTCCGGCCTCGATAAGGCTGCCGGCATCGGTCAGCTCCCCGTCTTCGGGATAATAGGCCAGCGCGTCCTCCTCAGTGGCGGAAGCGCCGCTGTATACATGGACGGCGCCGTTATTGGAGATGATGACGCCATGCTCCGCGCCCCGCAGGGTGGTGGCATACAGCCAGTCGCGGCAGCTTGAGTCGGCGTAAATGCCATAGCCGCCGGAGACGGCATAGGCCTCGGAGTTATAGGAATAGAAGTCCAGGCCGCTGCCGCTGGCGGAGTCGGTGGACATGGCGGCCCAGCCCTCGGTCTCCACATAGGAGTTATAGTAATAGGTCTGAGACGCGCCGATGGACATACTGGAACGGGCATATCCGGCAATCAGCAGGCCGTTGTTGGAGCCAGGCTCGTTGCTCTCATCGGTCAGGCCGTCCGCGCCGCCGCGCCCGGTCTGGATCATGGAGGAGTTGTTCACCACCAGGGTGCCGGTGCTATAAGCCTCCACCGCATAGTGGCCGCCCTCCGCGCCGTTTGCGCCGCCGTCCACGGTGATGGTGCTGTCCGTGATGTAAAGGGTGCCGCTGCTGACCAGCGCGCCGCTGCCTGCGGTGGTGCTGCTGGCCACATAGGCGGTCTCCTCGTTCACGCCCAGGTGAATCTCCGCGTTGGAGATGGTGAACACGGAATCATCCCCGCTGACCGCCACGGCGGATACCAGCATATCGCCGGTTTCCAGCACCAGGCCGTCCACGCCGGAATCATCCAGCGAGTCATAGCTCATCTCGATCTCATGCTCCGCAAGGTAATCCTCGTTCAGGGTGGCCACGCCGTCGGTAACGGTTATGACCGCCTCCACGGCGGACGCCTCGCCGCTGGCTTCTCCGCTGGCAAGGGCCGGCACGCACAGGCATACCGCCAGCGCCAGGGCCAGGATGACTGATAGTGTTTTCTTCATGTGCTTTCCTCCTGATAAATTAAATTTAAATTATAAACTGAGTAAATGTGGCTTCCCCAGCCGGGAAAGACCTCGATCGAGGAAGCCATACTCTCTCCTTACGATGCTTCGCCGGACGCCTCGCCGCTGGCTTCCCCACTGGACTCGCCGGAGGCGCTGGAGCTGGATGCGGAGCCGACCACAGCCTGCGTGCCGTATTCCCCGGCAGGAATCAGCTCGTCGCCGGGCATCAGAGTGATGGTGCCGTCGTCATTTTCCGTCAGAGTGCCATAGACATCGCCCTCCGCCTTCAGATAGCTGATGACGCTCTCCTCGGTGACGGTCCAGGTGCTGCCCTCGGACACGATGACATTGATGTTCGCCGCGCCGTTCACGTTCACGAAGTTCTCCACATGGCCCAGCAGATAATACTGGTTCACGCTCCACTTGGTGAAGTGGATATAGGCGGCATCCTCCTGCTCACAGACGTTGCCGCCCGCATCCAGGAATTCATACTCGATGGGATCCAGGCCGTCGGAATCGCCATAGACGATGGTGGCGTTGTCGGCGTCAGCCGCCTCGATGGCGGCAATGACCTCCTCCACGTCCCGGCCCTCCAGGGAGATGGCGTGGGGCGCGGTAGAAAGGCAGATGCGACCCGTCAGGGTGGCGTCGGTCAGAGTGACGGTCAGCACGTCGCCGTTTTCGCTGTAATAGCCGGTGGCGTTCCAGATGTCGCCCTCGTAATCGTTGTTCATCAGGTCGAGGGTCACGTCGTTGCCGCTGTAGGTCTTTTCATAGTAATCCACAGTCCCCTCGTCGGTGGGATTTTCCACCTCCACATAGGTGTCCTCGTCCACCCGCTCATAATAGGTCTTGCCCTCCTGCACGGCGGTGTCCGTGGTGAAGGCATAGGACACGTTCATGCTGGCAGCCTCGGTCTGAACGCCGGCAGCCTCAGTCTGATAGGTGGAGAAGCCGTTGTCGTCGTTGTCCATCATTTGCAGAAGGATGCCGTTGCCGGGCTGGGCGGTGGTGCCGTCCAGGGTGAAGGCCACGTCCGCGCTCTTATACAGGAACACACATTCCGCCGGAGTGACGATCACGTCGCCCACGGTGATGGTACCCTCGTTATGGGCCATCCAGCCGAACACGGTGTTCACATGAGAGATAATGTCTTCCTCCGCCGTATAGGTGCGGATGACCTCGTCCGTGGCGGCGTCCAGCAGCTCTATCTCGTCCCCGGCATGGATGCTGTCGATGAAGGCGTCGCCGCCGGTCAGGATGGAGCAGTAGGTCAGGCCCTCAAAGTTCACGCCGTAGAAATACTCCTGGGCGTCGCCGATGAGGTAGGAACCATACGCGGAGCCGTAGGCGTCCTCGTCATAGCCGAAGATAGCCCAGCCGCTGTTCATGCCGCCCTCGCTCTCCGGGATGGCGGAAAGGGTGGTGTCGATGATCCAGAAATAGGGGGTGTCGCATCCGTCGGAGGACAGAACGCCCCACCCGCCGGAAGCCAGGCTGGAACCCTCGATGATCAGGGTTGACCGGGTACCCAGGACGTTGATGGTACGGATGCCGCCATAAATGCCCAGAACATAGGGCGGGGTGATCATGATGGATGTGTCCGCGCTGGAGGTATAACCCTCCCAGGCGTCAAAGGCGTATTTGCCGTAGGTAGTAACGGTGGAATTGCGGATGTCCAGCACCGTGGAGACCGCATCGGCAGATTCGTTCATGCTCATCTTGGTGCCATAGCACATGGCAAATGCACGAACAAAGCCCTCGGAGGTGAAATTCACGTCCTCAATGACCATGTGGCTGCCCAGGTTGGAGATAAAGGACACGCCGGTGCCGGTGAAGTCGGAGGCGTAATAGCCGTCCGTGTCGTCATGGATATAGTAGTCGCCGGTGATGTACACCGTGCTGTCCCCCGTGGAACGCACAGAGGTAAACCCGGCGCCCTCCACCTCCACGTTCATGTCGATGACAGCGTCGTATTCCCCGTCTGCGGTGAAGGACACCGCGTCCTCCTCCGTCCAGACGGATTCCTCCGCCACCAGCTCGCCATCCTCTATGTCATAGCCGATGTAGACATGGCCCGCGTCCTTGGACTGACGGCCTGTGTCGGACACCTGATAGGCATAGCTGGACGCTTCCATGTCCTCTGTTGTGTAGTAGGCGGCTACGCTCTCCGCCGACGCCTCTCCAGAGGCCTCCCCACTGGCAAAGGCCGCCGCACTCATAGAGAGTATCAGACAGGCCGCCAGCAGCAGCGCCAATAGCTTCTTCATTTCCGTATGCTCCTTTTCAGTTTATTAAATAAAATTGCCGGGACGGGATACGTCCCGGCAGATTTCACAGGTTTGCAGGCGGAGGAACCGTCTTTCCGGCAACCGTCCTTCTCCCTTGTTTCCTGATTCGATAAACAATTATTTATTTTATATTTTACAGGATTTTTTCCAAAGATGCAATCTTCCCGGCACAAACAACACAAATTTGGCACAAACGACACGATTTTATTCGGAGATTTTTATATCTTTTGCCCAAATTATTTCTATACCTAACAAAATCCCGCACGGCTTACGTCCGGCGACGCGAACCGTGCGGGATTTTCTGTTTTTGTCTTACGTCCTCATCATCCCCCGAATATCCTCCGGGGTGAATATATATTGTTTCCCGCAGAAATCGCAGCGGATCTCCGTGTCCTGCCCCTGGGCTACCATGTCCTCCAGTTCGGCGCGGTCAACGCAGGAAAGCACCTCCGTCAGGCGTTCCCGGCTGCATCCGCAGCGATAGGCGATCGGCTCCTGGCTGACGATCTGGTAATCCAGCCCCTTCAAAACCTGGTCAAACAGGGTCTCCGCCCCGTCCTCGTCCAGGATGGTGGTGAGCTGATCCATCAGGAAAATATTTTCCTCCAACAGGTCGATAAGCTTTTCATCCGCGCCGGGCATAAGCTGAACCACAAATCCCCCGGCGGCCTTAACGGACGTGTCCCGATCCACCAGCACGCCCAGGCCGCAGGCGGAGGGTACCTGCTCGCTCTCCAGCAGATAGGCGGTGAGATCCTCCGCGATTTCCCCGCTGACAAGGGCGGTGGAACCCACATACGGCTCCCGCAGCCCGATGTCCCGGCTGACGGTGAGCATCCCGTCCCGGCCCACCGCGCCGCCCACGTCCAGCTTTCCGTCCTGCCGCAGGGGAAGGCTGACGGCGGGGTTGTCCATATAGCCCCGGACGTTCCCCTGACTGTCCGAGACGGCGACGACCGTCCCGGCGGGGCCGCCGCCGTTTATACGAACGGTAACGCTGCCGTTGTCCTCCTTCATCATGTTTCCCAAAAGGGACGCGGCGCACAGCGTCCGTCCCAGAATGGCCGCCGCCGTGGGAGCGCAGTCGTGTATCTCCCTGGCCCGCTGCACTGTGTCTCTGGCGTCAATGACCGACATTTTTATAAAATCCTCTCCGGCTGTGGCCCGAATAATTCTGTCCATAAACAGTACCTCTCCTTTATCGCCTGTCACGTCATATTCTATAGCCTGCGGCGACAGTTGTCAAATCGGTTTTTGCTTTACAATCTTCGTCCGGCAGAGTATACTTGCTATACAATTTCCTCACAGGAGGCATCCCCATGGCTTCGTCTTCCCCGTCTCGCTCTGTGTCTTATTACATCACCGACCTCTGCGTTGCCTGCGGCACCTGCACTCGCGTATGCCGGGAGAGCTGCATATCCGGCGGCGCACCGCCCTTCAAAATCCGTCAGCCCTACTGCACCCGCTGCGGTCTGTGCGCCGCAAAATGCCCGATGAAGGCAATCATCCGGCAGGAAGAATAGAGGAAGCGCACCGCAGACACGCGATGCGCTTCCTCTATCATAGACAGTCACTTAATCCACCTGATAGTACCCGTAGCCCGGCATAACATAGCCGTTGGGCTGTTCGTTCTGATAGTTTACATAATACGATCCGCCCATACCACCGAAAAGCACGCTCAGGATGAAACGCACCAGGAATGTTGCCACAACGATCGCCAAAATGACGGAAATGGGGCTGTTTCCCCTGCGTCCGGAAGAGGAATGACGGCCCGTGAAGAAGAAATCGAAGGGATCCTCATAGCCGCCGTTACCGCTGCTGCCGCTGCCGCCTGCGCCGGAACTGCCGTATCCGCCGCTCTCATAGGCGGCCCGCTGGCCGCCATAGGCCGTTCTGGTATGGGCAGAGCTGCTCTGAGGCGTTCCCCCGTTCGCCCGCTGGTTTTTGATTTCGTCATAGGCGCGGTTGATCTGCCCCATCTTTTCCGCAGCGGCGGCATTATTTGGGTTCAGATCTGGATGATATTTTTTCGCCAGACGTTTATACGCCTTGGAGATCTCCTCATCGGAGGCATCCGGCTTCACGCCTAATACATCATATGGATTCATGTTTTCCTTTCAAACCGGCGGCCACACTTCCGGCAGGTCACAAGGATTTTTCCCTTCCCCCTTGGCACGCGCAGCAGCGTGTGACAGGAGGGACAGCGATAGAAACGGTATTCCTTCCGCTGCTGCCAGCGATCCTTCAGGGATCGGAACCAGCCTGTTACTGCCTTCCTTTTCTTCAGATACCATTCGTTTTCCTGCTGACGCTTATACAGGTTTCGGGACATGATGCGGATCAGATCATAAACCAGGGCGACTACCGCCACGGCATAGAATATCGTTCCCGCGTATCCATTGAATATAAGGGCCAGCACAAACAGCACAAGGGCCGCAATCATCAGGAAACGGGAAAACTCGTCCTGCCCGTAACGGCCATACATGAACTGTTCCATTCTTTGTCTAAACTTCATGCAATCACCTTATACCTTATTTCTTTGGTATAAGTATAAACCACATAAGGTTATTTATGTTGAACAAAGTGTTAATTATTTTCAGAACTTCACCCTCGCTTCATGCAAAAAACCGCCGCAGACTGTTGTCTGCGGCGGCCAGGTTATTGCAAAACAGCTCGATGGAAAATTAGTTGGCGGAAGCTTCGCCGGAAGCCTCGCCGGAGGCAGTCTCAGTGGCGTCATACGCAGAAGCCGCAGCCTCCACGTCCAGGACGCCGTCGTCGGTCACGCCGCCGCCCACGTTGGTGCCGCCGCCGACAGCCTCGATGGTGCCGTAGGTGCCGGCCTCGACGACCTCGTCAGAGGCAGTCAGGGTCAGGGTGCCGTCCGCGTTCTCGGTCAGGGTGCCGTAAACGGTAGCGCCTTCCTCGATGGTCAGGCTGGTCAGCAGGGACTCTTCCTCAACGACCCAAACGCCGTCGGCCTCAACGACCACGGAGGCGGTGGAGGTGCCGTTGTAGTAGACCTTGTTCATCACATGGCCCTGCAGGAAGTACTCGTTGATGGTGTAGGTCTTGAACTGGATGTAGGCAGCCTCAGACTCGTCCTCGGTCACGTTGCCGTCAGCGTCCAGCAGGACATAGGTGATGTCGTCGCCGTAGTAAGCGATGCCCTCGATGGCCTCAGCGCTGTAAGCGATGCCCTTGATGGTGGAGGTCAGAGCGATGTCGCCGGTCAGGGTAGCACCCTCGCCGATGGTGACGACCAGGTCGTCGCCGGTCTGGGTGTAATAGCCGGAGCCGTTGAAGATGTCGCCAACGTAATCGCCGTTGGTGAAGGTAGCGGTGACGGTGTTGCCGCCGGAGCTGGAGGTGTAGTCATAGTTGATGCCGGGGAAGCCGTCCTCAGCACCGACATTGGACTCGTCATAGAGAGTGCTGAAGCCCTCGGCCATGGAAATCATGCCGATACGGTTGTCGTCGTCATTGTCCTCCATCTGGATCAGGATGCCGGAGGCGGAGTTCAGAACGGCCTCGTCGAAGTAGTAGTCGCCGTCGGCGGCCTTGTTCAGAACAACGGCCTCTTCCACGTTGATGACGGTGCCGTCGGTGACGTAGATGCCGTCGGACAGGCTGTTGTGCTGCATGAAGCCGTACACAGCGTTGATGGTGGTCACGTTGCCCTCGCCCTCAACGGTCTCGATCAGCTCGCCGTTGGCGTCATACAGGTCGATGTCGCCGTTAGAGGAGGTGTAAACGCCGATGGTAGCGCCGGTGATGATGGCGGCATAGGTCACGCCGCTGATGGTGGTGCCATAGTAGTACTGAGAGGGGTTGCCGATGTAGTAAGCGCCGTAGCCGGAGCCATAAGCGTCCTCGTCATAGCCGAAGATGCGCCAGCCGGAGTCCATGCCGCCCTCGGATTCGGAGACGATGGACAGGTCGGAATCGACAACGTTGATGACCATGTCAGAGCCGGAGTCGGTGGACAGAAGCGCCCAGCCGCCGGCCACCATGGTGGAGTTCAGAACGGTCAGGGTGGGGGTAGCGCCGATCATGTTGACCACACGGGCGCCGCCCTGGATGCCCAGGCACCACGGCGGGGAGAGCATGATGTCCTGGTTGGCGCTGTTGACGTATTCGTCATAGGCCTCGGTCAGGGGGTCAGCGCCCATGACGATGAAGGTGGAGTCCTTCACGATGACGCTGGAGTTCTCGGACACGATGATGCCGGTGCGCTCAAAGCCCTCGGTGTAGACATAGGCGTCCTCGATGGTCAGCGTAGCGTTGTCATAGACCACGAACGCAGCGCCCTCGCCGGTGAAGTCGCTGGCCAACTGGCCGTCGGTGTCGTCGGTGGCGACCTCCACGCCGGTAACGGTGGCGGAAGCGTCCTCGCCGTGGACATACACAGCGGTGTAGCCCGCGCCGGTGACGGTCTCATCCAGAACGACCTCCACGTCGGCCTCGGTAACGTCGGTGCCGATGTAGATGTTGCCGGTGTCGTCACGGCTGGTGTAGTCGGTCAGGGTGCTGTAATCAGAGGCGGTGAGCTGGGACACGTCCACATTAATAGACGTCTCAGGGATGGTGATGGCAGCAGTCTCTTCAGTCTCCGCAGAGGCCTCACCGGATGCCTCGCCAGACGCTTCGCCGCTGGCAAAAGCGCCCACGGAGAGGATCATGCAAAGGGCCAGAATCAGTGCCAACATTTTGCTGAGCTTCTTCATAAGTAGGAATTCCTTTCATAAAATATCTTCTTGCGCGTATTAGCGCGCTGCAACCTGTATTATAGCCGAAAGCTTCATGATATGCAAGCGTTAAATTAAAAATTTGCGAAAATTGCAAGTGCAAGTTGAACACATCCGCGAAAAGCTTCAATAG
>JAJQCH010000149.1 GCA_021202795.1 Oscillospiraceae bacterium | reverse complement strand
AAGGTTCATAAATTCATTCTACCGAGTGTCCAACTTGCACTTGCAATTTGCAAAGGAAAAACAATGAACAATGAACATGAATTATTATGAGTCCCAGATAGGGAGAACACCGTATTTTATACAACCAAGCAATCGAAAAACCCTGTAGTCACTGAAACTACAGGGTTTTCACTTGGCGGAGAAGGAGGGATTTGAACCCTCGCTGCGCTCATCACGCACTACTCCCTTAGCAGGGGAGCCCCTTCGACCACTTGGGTACTTCTCCAAGCCGAATTAATATATTGTATCGGGGAACCGGCCCCGCAGTTGGTATATGGCGGAGAGAGAGGGATTCGAACCCCCGGCCCCTTGCGGAGTCACTGGTTTTCAAGACCAGCTCCATAAACCACTCGGACATCTCTCCGAATGCCCGACTATCTTACCACAGGAAGTGGATGTTGTCAATCAAAAACCTCAAAAATGGCGAGAAATTTTTTCTTTTCGGACTGTAAAAGCAGCGGGAAATATGGTATGATGGCATACATGGTCAACAAACGGAGGGCAAGGCTATGATAACTGTTGAAAATCTTTCGCTGCAATATGGCAGCCAGGTATTATTTTCGGGGGCGGATCTGCAATTCGTGGCAGGAAACTGCTATGGCATTATTGGCGCGAACGGCGCGGGCAAGTCCACCTTTTTAAAAATATTGGAGGGGGCGGTGGAGCCGTCCAAGGGCCATGTGTACATCGACCCCAAGTGCCGGATGTCTGTGCTGCGCCAGGACCAGAGTATGTACGACGGCTATGGCGTTATCGAGACCGTCATTTTGGGCAATCCCCGGCTCTACGAGTGCGGCAAGGAAAAGGATGCCATCTATGAAAAGGAGGACTTCTCCGACGAGGACGGCCTGCGGGCGGCGGAGCTGGAGGAGGAATATGCCGAGCTTGGCGGCTGGGAGGCGGAGTCGGACGCGTCGCGGCTTCTCCAGGGCCTCGGCATCCCCATTGCCCTGCATGACAAGCAGATGTCCGAGCTGGAGGGGCGCCAGAAGGTGAAGGTGCTGCTGGCGCAGGCGCTCTTTGGCCGGCCGGACATCATCCTTCTGGACGAGCCGACAAACAACCTTGACCTGGCCTCTACCGTCTGGCTGGAAAACTTCCTGATGGATTACGAGGGTACCGTGCTGGTGGTCAGCCACGACCGCTATTTCCTCAACAACATCTGCACCCATATCGTTGACATAGACTATGGCAAGATACGTATGTATGTGGGCAACTACGACTTCTGGTATGAGTCCAGCCAGCTCATGCAGAAGCTGATAAAAGACCAGAACAAAAAGGCGGAACAGAAGATTCAGGAGCTGCAAGCCTTTATTGCCCGCTTCTCCGCCAATAAGTCAAAATCCCGCCAGGCTACCAGCCGCCGGAAGCTGCTGGACAAAATCTCCGTGGAGCAAATGCCCGCCTCCTCCCGGCGCTATCCGTGGGTGGGCTTCAAGGCCGAGCGGGAGCCGGGGAAGGACAGATTGTTCGTCACCAATGTCTCCAAAACTGTGGACGGGGTAAAGCTCATCAACAACGTCTCCTTTATTATGAATAAGGAAGACAAGATTGCCATTATCAGCGACAATGAAAACGCCATCACCTGCCTTTTTCAGCTTCTGGCCGGAGAGCTGGAGCCGGATGAGGGAGAAATCAAGTGGGGCGTCTCCACTACGCAGTCATACTTTCCAAGGGATTTTGACAACTATTTCGACGGCTGCGACCTGGAGCTAATGGACTGGATTCGCCAGTTCTCCGCCGACAAGCGGGAGAGCTACCTGCGCACGTTCCTGGGGCGGATGCTGTTTTCCGGGGATGATGTGTATAAAAAGGTCAGCGTCCTATCCGGCGGGGAAAAAATGCGTTGCATGATTTCCAAAACCATGCTGGAGGGGGCCAACGTCCTCATGTTCGACCAGCCCACCAACCATCTGGATTTGGAGAGCATAGCCGCCCTGAACAACGGCATGGCCGCCTTCCCCTATAACATCCTGTTCTACAGCCACGACCACCAGCTGACAGAGACGGTGGCAAACCGCATTATCGAGCTGACCCCGGAGGGCTGCATCGACAGAATGTGTACCTATGACGAGTATATGCACATGATGGGACGGGATGTAAACGAGATAGAGGAGTGAGAAGAGCATTGAGTGAACTGAAAATAACGGCCTATGAGGTACGCCCGGATGAGGAGCCATTACTGGAACAGCTCTCAGAGCGGCACGGCTTTATATTGCAGGCAACGGATAAGCCGCTGACCATGGAAACGCTCTCTCTGGCCGAGGGGAGCGTGGGCGTGACCACCCTGGGGCAGAGCGAGATGAGCGAGGCGCTGTTCAAGGCCCTGGCCGCTCTCGGCGTGAAGGGCTACAGCACCCGCACGGTGGGCTATAATCATGTGGACTTAAACGGCGCGAAAAAGTACGGCGTCCAGGTCAGCAACGCGAGCTATGCGCCCAACGGCGTCGCGGATTATACGGTCATGCTCATGCTGATGAGTCTGCGGTGCTATAAGCCTGCGCTGTATCGCATCAACGTGAACGACTACTCCCTGGAGGGCCTCATGGGGCGGGAGCTTCGGAATCTGACCGTGGGCGTGGTTGGCACAGGCCGCATCGGGCGGGCGGTCATTGAGAATCTGAGCGGTTTTGGCTGCCGGATTCTGGCCCACAGTCTCCATCCGTCAGAGGATTTGAAGGCCAAAGTGACGTTCGTAGATATGGACACGCTGTATCGGGAAAGCGACATCCTGACGCTGCACACAAAGCTGACGGACATTACCTATCATATGATAAACCAGCGCACCATCGCAAAAATGAAGCCGGGCATCATCCTGATAAACTGCGCCAGAGGCGAGCTGATGGACATCGAGGCTGTCACGGAGGGCATCGAGAACCAGCGGCTTGGGGGTCTGGCCCTGGACGTGTTTGAGAACGAAAACGGAATATACCACCGGGACTTGAAGACCTCCATTCTGAAAAACCGGGACATGGCCTATCTTCGCCAGTTTCCAAACGTCGTCATGACACAGCATATGGCGTTTTACACCAAAGAGGCGGTGGAAAGCATGGCCCGCTGCGGTGTAGAAAGCCTACTGGCCTTCGCCAGAGGCGAAGACTGGCCCGACCGCCTTTGCTGACGGAACGCATTTTTTCGAAGACTGCATAGCGTAGCAGGAGCAAACAGTCCTGATAACAATGAAATCTATGAAAAAACAGGCTGAAATTAAAAACTTTTTCGAAATTTAACAATTTGGTCGATTGTAAAATGAAGTTGAACACCTAAAAAATCCATAGCAATTGAATC
>JAJQCH010000076.1 GCA_021202795.1 Oscillospiraceae bacterium | reverse complement strand
AAGGTTCATAAATTCATTCTACCGAGTGTCCAACTTGCACTTGCAATTTGCGCAGATTTTAAAGAATCTCAGTTTCACTATTGAGGACGGTGAATTTATCGTTCTCATCGGCCCGTCCGGCTGCGGCAAGACAACGACGCTGAAAACGATAAACAGGCTGGTCGAGCCGGACAGCGGCACAATCTGCATTGACGGCAAAAATATCCAGGAGGCCGACAAGGACGATCTTCGCCGTCATATCGGATACGTCATCCAGCAGATCGGCCTGTTCCCCAACATGACCGTAGCCCAGAACATATGCGTCGTGCCGAAGCTCCTGAAATACAGCAAGGAGAAGTGCAGCGAAATCGTTTCCGAGCTTCTGAAAATGGTGAATATGGAGGACTATGCAGATAAATATCCCAACCAGCTCTCCGGCGGGCAACAGCAGCGAATCGGCGTGCTGCGGGCTCTGGCCGCCTCTCCGCCCATCGTGCTGATGGATGAACCCTTCGGCGCCCTTGACCCACAGACCAGAGAGGTTTTGCAGGACGAGGTAAAGAATCTTCAGAAAAAGCTGAACAAAACCTTTATTTTTGTCACCCACGACATGGACGAAGCGCTGAAGCTGGCGGACAGAATCTTTTTCATGGATGAGGGCCAAATCGTTCAAATGGCAACGCCGGAGGAAATGCTGGCGCATCCGGCCACCGAGCGGGTGGAGAGCTTTCTTGGCAAGCACACCGCCGACATGACCGCCCCGTCCAAGGTGGAGGACTATATGCGCTCCAATATCCAGACCATGCGCAAGGGCCGGGGCGTTCGGGAATGTGCGGAGCGCATGGCGCGCTACAACGTGGACACCCTGATCATCTCCGACAACGACGGACACTATGTCGGCACCGTCTCCATCGGCGATATTCGGAAGTGGGGCCGGGATTTGGAGAGCATCGACCCGATCATCAGAAACACCACTCGCACGGTTCGCCTGGGGGACGACGCGAAGGAGTGCTTCGACTATCTGCTCGACGCAGGCGTCGGATATGTGGTCGTCCTCCGCGAGGATGACACCATCGCCGGCATCGTAACGAAAACCAGCATCGCCAAGTCTGTGGCTGAAAATCTTTGGGAAAACACATGATGAAGGATCTTATCTCAACCTACGGCTCCATGCTTGTAAACGCGATCGTCACCCATACCATCTATGTTATCATCTGCGTCGCCATCGGATTTGTCCTTGGTCTTGTGCTGGGTATCACCCTCTCCCGAATGCCCAAATGGGCAAATATCCTCATGCCGGTCATTTCCGTATTCCAGACCATTCCCGGTCTGGTGTTCATGGGCGTGCTGTTCCTGTGGCTGGGCATGGTTCCCGCCACCGTCATTATCGCCCTGTCGATTTACGCGCTGTTCCCTGTGCTTAAAAACACCTACGCCGGTCTTCTCAGTGTGGATCCGAAATACATCGAGGCCGCCAAAGGCTGTGGTATGTCCTCCTTCCAGTCCATCCTTCGGGTGGAACTGCCGCTGGCCATGCCCACCATCATCGCCGGACTTCGTATGTCCGCCATATACACGGTGTCGTGGACGGTGCTGGCCTCCATGATCGGCCTGGGCGGCCTGGGCGATTTCATTTATCAGGGAACCGCCCCCAATAACACCACGCTGATCCTGCTGGGCGCGATCCCCGCAGCGCTGCTGGCTATCGTGATCGGCTGGCTGATCGACCTGCTGCAAAAAAAGGTCACGCCTCCCGGCCTGCGCAAGGAGGTGACGAAGTGAGTCTGAGCCTTGTATTCGAGCATCTCTTTATCGTTTTCTTCGCCAGCCTGCTATCCGTCGCCGTGGGACTTCCGCTGGGAATCCTGGCCTACCTGTATCCCAGGGTACGCGGCGTGATTTTGAAGGTGGTGGATCTGCTGCAAACGATCCCCGCTCTGGCGTTGCTGGGCATCATCATGGTGTTTATCGGCGCGGGGAAGATCACGGTGATTATCGGCCTTACGTTATACTCCCTCCTCCCCATCGTGCGGAACACCTGCCTGGGACTGGAGGAGGTGGATCCCGGCGTGAAGGAGGCCGCCAGAGGCATGGGCATGAGCAAGCTCTATCGAACCCTGTTCATCGAGTTCCCGCTGGCGTTTCCCACCGTGTTCACCGGCATCCGCATCGCCATCGTAAACGCCATCGGCACGGCGGTATTCGCCGCCTTTGTGGGCGGCGGCGGCCTGGGCAGCATCATCACCCGCGGTATCCGTATTCAGAAAATGTCCCTGGTTCTTGCCGGCACAGGCGCCCTGATGACGATAGCCGTCATCGTCGATCTGCTCATGGGGGCCTTTGAGCGCGGCATCCGCAGTCATAAGGGTTCCGCCAAAAGCCGTTGGATACCGACCCTGGCAGTGCTTCTCGTCTGTCTGGTTGTGCGGCTTCCCTATGGAACCAGCTCCTCTGACAGCGACGACCTGCTGATTTACGACGGCAACTACTCCGAGATGCAGATTATGAACCGCCTGGCAAAATATCTGATCGAGGATCAGACCGATATAACGGTCACGATTATGGACGAGATGTCCCAGGTTAACAGCTTCAAATCCCTCATCGGCAACAGCCACACCTGCGATCTGATGTTTTCCTATGACGGCACGCTGCTGACGACCTTCCTCGGTTTGGATCCCACCGACGTGCCGGAGGGCGAGACCCTTTACGATTACGCAAACCAGGTGGCCGGAGAGGAATACGGGATTCGTCTGCTGGCAAAGGTTGGACTTGACAACACCTATGCCGTTGCCGTGACGCAGGAGGTCGCGGAGGAATACGATCTGGAGACCGTAAGCAACCTGATTCCCGTGGCGAGCGAGCTTACCTTCGGCGCAGAGCATGAGTTTTTCACCCAGGAGGGCAGCATGAAATACGGGCCGTTTGTTGAATTTTACGGCCTGACCTTCCGGGACGCCGTTTCTGTGGACGTAAGCCTGAAATACACTGCCATAGAAAACGGCAGCTTTGAGGTAACGGTGGTCTACGCCACAGACGGCCTCAACCGAAAAGCAAATCTTGTAATTCTGGAGGACGATCTGTCCTTCTTCCCGGAATATAACGGCGCCTTCCTTATCCGCGAGGACACCCTGACCCGTTTCTCTGACGCGCCGCTGGAGGACATTCTTAACCAACTTGAGGGTCTGATCTCCAACGAGGACATGACGGAAATGACCTATCAGGCGGACGTTCTGGAGCGCGACGTGGACGACATAGCCAGAGAGTTCCTGGTCGAGCGCGGACTCCTTGCCGAAGAATAACAACAGGATTCAAAAAAATTCTCCCGAAAATTGCAAGTGCAAGTTGAACACATCCGCGAAAAGCTTCAATAGAGTC
>JAJQCH010000094.1:9775-23009 GCA_021202795.1 Oscillospiraceae bacterium | reverse complement strand
CTATGGATTTTCTTTTTCAAGTGTCCATCTTCATTATGCAATCAACCTATTATTTATAACCTACAATTCTTAAAAAAGGGGAGACATATCTCATGAATGGAAAACACATCGTATCTCTGATCCTGGCCCTTCTCCTGGTTTTTTCCCTTGCAGCCTGCGGCAGCAGCTCTGCTGAGATCCAGGAAATTTCTGAGGCATTTGTGACGCCAACGCCTGCAGAGGATGAGCCGGAGACGACTGAAGAACCTGAGGAAACCCCTGCCGAGGTGACAGACGAAGATGAAATCGCGGACGAGGAAGAATTGTCGGACGACGCCGAGGTAGAAATCGAGGATACGGACGATGCCGAAACCGAACCCACGGCCACCGCAACCGCTACTACGGCGGCTCCGACTGCTACGGCGGCCCCTACCGTTGCTGCGGCTTCCTCTGCTACCAGCACCCCTGCGCCCACTGACGTTCCGACAGCCACCAACACTCCCGAACCCACAGAGGTTCCTGCAACGGAAGCTCCCGCCGAGACCGAGAGTGCTTCGAAACCCACTGCTTCTGACGCTGCTGCATATATAGGGAAAAGCGCAAGTAGCCTAGCCTCTGCTATTGGTCAGCCCAACAGTAAAAGCTATTCTTCCAGCTGCATCGGCGATGGTGAGGACGGCGAATGGTACTATGACGGCTTCACCGTGTATACCTACCGCGACACTGACGGCACAGAGACCGTAGAAGATGTCTTCTGATACGACCTTTATCAGGCCAATATGGAAAATGGCAGTATTGTGATGCTTACCCTCTGTCCGCCTTTTGGCGAGATAGGCGGCAAAGGGCGAATCCCAGAGACAAACGTATTTGATGGCATTTAACCATCTTTGGTAAGAAGAAACAACTAATTCACAGCATCCTTTACAGTGTAGCACAGCCCTTGGAGAGGGGCTTTAAAAACTACTACTCTATAATACAAGGTAGTGATTTTCATGTCCGGGAAACACCTGGCGCCGGAAAGCGACTCCACTTCCCGCACCGAGAACAAATCTAAAAATACAAAGGATACATACGAGTCCCGATCCTCTGCTCGTTCTCGTGTTCAATATGACGTTGACCCCGATTATGAACTGGAGTCCCGGTACCGCGCCCAGTCCCGGAACGAAGGCAACTATAATGAATACTACGACGAATACGAGCAGACTCGCTCCCATTCCCACTTGCGGACATGGGTCATCGTTGCCGCCCTGGCCGTGGTCATCGTGGCCGTTGGCGTGATGGCCTTTATGTTGTACACCGACCTACGAGGCAGCAGCAACGATGTTGCCCAGACCGCCGATGGCATCACCGTGACCATCACTGCGCAGGATTCCAGCGGCAACGAGGTGGCTAGCAAGCTCTCCGTGACAGAGAGTGCGCAGCGTCCGGATACCGTGGACGAGGACGAGGAGCTTCTTCTCCTTGATTTGACCTGGACTGGCAATAAGGATGCCTCCTATCCTCTGGTGGTTACCATCACGGACAGCAGTTTCACAAATGACGATGGCCTGGCCGTTTACCACTATACGGACGGAGAGTGGGAGTTGATCGGCACCTACCTCATTGTGAACCACTCTGTCTCCTTCCCGGCAGAAAGCCTCTCCCCCTTCGCCTTCCAGGTGATCAGCTCCGAGCCGGAGCCTACCACCACCCCAGAGCCTACCGTCACGCCGGAATCCACCGCCACGCCGGAGTCCACGCCTATCTCGGCTGTCATCGACTATGGCACCTATAACACGATCCAGGAGGGCCTTTCTGCTCAGATGGAGAGCATCGTGACAGATCAGTCCTACATTCTGGCCGTGGTGGACGAGACCACGAACATCGCCACTGTCCTTATCAACTATGACGACACAGAGCTTCGCACGGTAGACGTAGACGTGGCCGTGACCACGGACGGCATCTACTATCTGACCGGCGACGTGGTGGACGGTATGCTCTGGACGGCTACCGCCGACATATATGCCGGTGAGACCCGTTATTCCCTCTCCAACAACGGGGTTTACCTGAATCTGGATGAGGATAACGCCAACGTGGTTCTGGATGACAACGACGTTCGCACCCGCTGGCTGTTTGAGACCATCACCACAGAGGACGGGGAAGAAATCACCGTTTTGACCTATATGGAGGATTCCACCGTCTATTATGTGAATGTCATGTCCATGGCAACAGATACCACAGAAGCAGAAGCCGCCGATGGGAACACTGACCAGATCGATGGTCTGCGCTTCACCGTTACCACAGAGAGTGGCGAGGCCCTGACCTTCATACTATTCCAGGTGACAGACGGCGTGCTGGACGAATCCACCGGTCTGATTTCCGGCATTGTGGTAGCCACTGCTACCCCGGCACCCACTGCGGTCGCATCTTCCAATAGCAGTAGTAATAGTAGCAGCGGAGGATCTACTGCTGTCACTGCAACCGCTACCGCTGCGCCGACAGCCGAACCGACAGCCGAACCCACTGCAGCGCCGACAGCCGAACCCACTGCAGCCCCAACGGCTAACTCGACTGATTCAGATGCTAGCACTGGTTCACCATCTGCAAGTGACTCAGACGCAACTGCAAGCTAACACAACAGTTTTTTCAGAGATTGGCAAACCCATAGGCACCCATAAGCTTCCTCTATGGATATCCGTGAAAACAATGTTATCCATGGAGATAGTAGTGCTTCGATCGTACCTTGCTGTAGTTATATCCGCATTTTTCACCACCTCCCCACTGCCGGAACACAATGCTCCGACAGGGGGTGAATAAAATTATAAAAGATAACCGGCGACGTTTTAGTATGATAACAATATGGACAGAAAATCCCCACAACATAAAAAGGAGACTGGAACATAATGAAAAGAACAGCTATTCTTCTGATGGCTCTGGCCATGCTGTTTTTGTCGGCTGTGGCTGGGTGTAGCAACGATTCAGAAAATGTGGTGACAGAGGCGGCGGTGGAAGCCGAAGACACGGCAGAAGCCCTGGATGATACCTCGGAGGATGCAGAGCTGAAGGCAGAGGCTGAGCTGACAGCGGACAGTATGCTGGCGGCCATGCAGGAGTACATGGAAAATGCCTCCAGCATGACCATGGACATGAGCTTTACCATGGATATGACTATTGACGGAGAGCGCGTGATAACGGACATCAGGTATACCTATCAGGTGACGAGCGCTCCGGAGGCCGCCCATGTGTCCGTCACCGTCACCTATGAGGCTGATTATGAAGAGGAGAGCATGGTGACGACCACGGAAAGCTATGTCGTGCAGGAGGACGGGGTCTACGTCACCTATTCCGGTGTGGATGGCGAATGGTATAAAATGGAGATCGAGTTGGACGTCGACCTGATGGAGAGCTATTCCATGCTGGATATGGCGACCGACTGTACCCTGGCGGAGGAGACTCAGACGGTAAACGGCGCGGAGTGCTATGTACTGATTTGCCAGATTCAGGGAGACGATTTGCAGACGCTGATGGACGAGATGGGTCTTACCAGTTTGACAGGAGATATGGACTATTCCGCCCTGACCGTAGAGGAGTCCATCTGGCTGGACACGGAGACCCTGTTTCCAGTGCAGGTCACGGTAGACTTTGGGGACAGCCTGACCGCCGTAATGGAGGCTTCCATTGACCTGACCGAGGAGGACGGCATCGACTTCTCCATGGAACCCTGCATGATAATGGTCAACTATACTGGTTTTAACAATGTGGATGAAATCATCGTGCCAGAAGAGGTTATTGAATCTGCTGCCTCCTACGACGCGCTATATGAGAGCTACAGCAGTGACTATGAGCTGACGTTCAATGAGGATGGCACCTACCTTCTCGAGGACGGCTATACGGATGGCGGGGTGAACCTTGCCGCCCCGATGGGCCACACCATAGACGAGAGCAGCTCCGATAGCACCTGGATCTGCTTCGATGCGGATACAAGCGATGACGAATACGCCTATGTGTTCTACTCCCTATACACTGACTTCACTGCGGAAGATATGGAGTATATCTATAGGGACAGTTTTGATGACTATGCCGATTACTACGACGACGCTGTCATCACGGAGCTGCAGACCGTCACTATCGACGGGCAGAACGTGACCTATGTGGCCGTTCTATGCAGCTACGACGACAACAGTCAGGAAATGGAGTTTTATGCCTGGACGGAGCTTTCGGAAAATGTGTTCCTTCTGATTGGCGGTGTTGACTACGCCTATGGCCGAGAAATCCAGATTTATTCCGATCTCCCCACCCTGCTGGAAACGCTCATAGACGCGATACAATAAACGGAGTTACATAGTTGCGCAGTAAACTGCCACCGTACACTCATCGACATTAACATTGACAACGACATCTAGACCCGCACATGGCCGCACAGCGAAAGCATCCGGCTCCTGTGGCACACCGATAGCCCGGTTGTACTCATCCATAACAACGGAGAGAATATACTGCTCTCTGCCCACAACGTCCAAGGCGGCTTGGTAAGCCTCTGCATAGAATTGCTTTGCGTACTCATAGCCGTCGTGATTGTGGAAGTAGGCGGAATCAACATCGAAAAACAGTTTCCCAAAGAGACAGGCGTTGGCTTTCAGCCTATGGGTGGAGATAGTCTTTTCCTCGACCATTTCATCCAAGATTTCCTGATACGAGCCGGACGGTGTTTTGAAGTGGACGTTCAGCGGAGTGCGCTCCGGGACGATGTCCTGATTGAAGTAAGATTCCTTTTCCCGTTCGTTATGCCGCTGGACGTTGCCAATTTGATTTTTTGTCAGGTTGGCATTCCTGACTGTAGTGCGATGTACCCCATCATTTCTTGCGGTAAATATTTCATATACGCATATTTGTGACTACACGGGGAGGCACTTCTGCGAAGTGCAATAACCCAGAAAATCCCGACTGCCCATTCCTGCGACAAACAGGAATGGGCGGTTTAAAAAATAGTTGAAATTACCCTTGACAAAGCTTGTCTCAATCCGCAGCATAGTAATTTTCAAAAATATGCTAAATTATTATTTATAAGTATCTTCTTTTGTGATATTATAGTTTGCAGAAAGGAGATGCATACCATGGAACAGATCGGCAAAAGACTTCGGTCGTTGCGCGAGTCGGCCCGACTTACACAGGTCAGAATGGCGGAAGTCCTGGGCGTCCAGCAGTCGCGGATCAATCGCTATGAATCTGGACAGTCAACCCCTCCGGCTGAAATTTTTATTAAGTATGCGGATTATTTTGACGTTTCAATGGATTATCTCTACTGCCGCACCGATGACCCTCGTGGCAAGCTATACGACTATCAGCCCCAAGCTCTGAGAGAGAAGGTTGCCCAGAATCAGGAAATGCGGGAGTTTATAGATATGTGCTTTGATCCAAAGGCCCCGGTTAATAAGAGGCTAAAGGAGGCGCTGTTGCGCATCATGGAGGAGGCGAGCGAGGAATGAAAGCTGTGATCTATGCTCGCTTTTCCAGCGATAACCAGCGCGAAGAATCCATAGAGGGCCAGCTTCGCGAATGTACTGCTTACTGTGAGAAAAACGATATAACCATCGTGCGGCGGCACTATATCGACCGCGCAGTATCCGCCAGGACAGACCATCGTCCTGATTTTCAGCGTATGATAGCGGATTCCGCTAAAGGTGCATTTGATGTCATCGTAGTGTGGAAACTAGATCGTTTTGCCAGAAATCGCTATGACAGCGCCCACTACAAAGCCATGCTCCGCAAGCACGGAGTGAAAGTGTTATCTGCCACGGAGAATATCTCAGACGGGCCGGAGGGCATCATTCTCGAATCCCTTTTGGAGGGAATGGCGGAATACTATTCTGCCGAGCTATCGGAGAAGGTTCTCAGGGGTCATACAGAAAATGCGCTGAAATGCAAACACAATGGCGGCACTCCTACATTTGGCTATCTCACTGACAAAAACCAACATTACCAGATAGATCCCAATCAGGCCCCCGTTGGAAGAAGCCGAGCGCGGTATAACCAATATCCTGAACGCTATCCAACAAGGGATTATCACCGATTCCACCAAGCAGCGACTAGAAGAATTAGAAGCACGACAGAAGCAGATAGAACTGGACATTGCCCAAGAGGAGATAAAGCGCCCCATCCTCTCCCGCGAAAATGTTGTCTTTTGGATATGCCGATTCCGAAAGCTAGACATTACTAAACTGGAGGCACAGCGCAGCCTTATCGACAGCTTCGTAAATTCCGTGACCATATTCGACGACCATATTCTGATTGTCTTCAACTACAAGGACGGAGAAGAACGGGTTTCCTTTTCTGAAATTGAAAGTTCGGATTTGAAATGGGCCGGGGAACCAAATAAAAACGAACGCATTTCCCAATCGGGAGATGCGTTCGTTTTTCTTTATCATTATCATTCCTGTGCCGGACGATCGCCTTATTTCCCCACACAGAACCGTGCGAAAATACCATTGGTCACGTCCTCCCGGACAGAACGGCCAGACAGCTCGCCCAGGGCAGAAAGAGCGCCTTCCACCTCGGTCAGAACGGCGTCGGGAGGGAACCCATCGGTCATAGCCTTGCCTGCCGCATGGATATAATCCAGGGCGCGGGACACAGCATCCGCCTGGCGAGGATTTGTAAGGATCTCACCGGCAGGAACGGATTCCTCCTGCGGGAACAGCGCGGCCACAGCCTGCTCCAGCGCGTCCAGGCCCGCGCCGGTTTTTGCGCTGATGGAAATAGCCCCCGATGGCGTCCACAGTTGAGGCAGGTCGGATTTATTGCATAGCAAAACAGACCGCGGCGCTTTTTCCGCCGCAGCCAATACCGCCCGATCCTCCTCCGTCTCCGGGGCAGAGCCATCGAATACAGCCAGCACCAATTCCGCCCCTTCCGCCGCCTGGCGGGTACGGGCCACGCCCAGGCGTTCCACCGGGTCATCCGTCTCTCGGAGACCGGCAGTATCTGCCATGCGCAGAAGCACGCCCCCCAGGACGGCCCGCTCCTCCACCGTATCTCTTGTTGTTCCGGGAATGGGAGTGACGATGGCCCGATCATAGCCCAATATGGCATTTAAAAGAGAGGATTTACCTGCGTTTGGACGTCCCAAAATAGCGCAGGGGACGCCGCTTTTCATCACGCTGCCCCGGCGAAAGGTGGCCAACAACCGTTCCATCTCTCCCCCGGCATCCGCAAGGGTGTGAGCATAGCTCTCCAGGACGAAGGGTTCAATGTCCTCATCTGGATAGTCGATAACGGCGTGATAGTGGGAGCAGATGGTGGTAAGGCTGTCATAGATTCCGTCCGTACGGCGGCGGATGGCCCCATCCAACTGGGCGGCGGCATTTTCCGCGGCCCGATCCGTCTCGGCGTCGATCAGGTCAACCACAGCCTCCGCCTGCGTCAAGTCCATACGGCGGTTAATAAAAGCCCGCTTGGTAAACTCCCCGGCCTGGGCCTGCCGGACACCAACAGCAAAAAGGCTTTCCAGTCCAAGGTGCAACACAACAGGGGAGCCATGACACTGTAGTTCAGCAGTGTCCTCCCCTGTATAGCTGTTCGGCCCCCTGGATACGGTGGCCATGCATTGATCCACCAGCTCCCCTCCAGGCGCCGTCAAACGCCCCAGCACAAGCTGACGATCTGGCCGCTGGGACATGGGCTTCCCCCGCAAAGGGGTAAATACCTTGTCTACCGCCGCCAAAGCGCCGGGGCCGCTGATGCGTATAATACCGATGGCGGACGGCCCGCTGCCGGTGGCAATGGCCGCAATGGTGTCAAAGGCAGCGGACTGTCCCTCCGAATCGGGAGTCTGATTCATTTCTGCTCTTCATCCTTCGCAGACAGATGATAGGTCAGCACCAGCAGGCTGTCCGAGAAATGAATATTTTCCACTATTACCCCGGAATCACCCAGCTCCAGCTCCATGTTGGTGAAATTCCATATAGCCCGGATGCCAGCCTGCACCATGTTGTCCGTCACCGTCTGGGCCGCGTTCTTGGGAACGGTCAGAATGGCAACGTCCACCTTATTCTCCCGGATGAAATCAGCCAAGGTCGCATAATCGTACACCGGCACACCGCTGATGTCCGTGCCGATCAGCTCCGGCTTCACATCGAAAGCGCCCAGGAAACGGTATCCCTCAACGATGAAGTCCAGATTATTGATCAGGGCGCCGCCCAGGTTCCCTGCTCCCACCAGAATGGCGGAATAGTCCTGGTAGGTGCCAAGGATTCGGCCTATTTCCTTGCTCAGGGAGTCGATATTATAGCCATAGCCCTGCTGGCCAAACTCACCAAAGCATGAAAAGTCCTGCCGTATCTGAGACGGCGTCAGTCCCATCTGTCGGCCAAGCTTTTCAGAGGAAATACATTCCTCTCCTTTTGCAGCCAGTTCCTCCAGCTTCCGCAGATAGCGGGGCAGCCGATGAATTACATTTTCTGAAATGTTAGAGCGTTTCAAGGCATTTGTCTCCTTTTCAAAAACTTCCACGTTAAATTTAACACACTTTTTCATAATTTGCAAATGATTATTGTAAAGACTTTTTGAATTATGCTATAATATTTATGCTGTCAAGGCTTTTACCTGCATTTTTTTGCCCGTTTTTCCCGTTTTCGGGGCCAAAAAAGGTAAATTTTTCCTGAAAATGACGGCACGGCCTCTTTGTTATTTTCTACCTATATGAAAACAATAAATTTTTGAATATCGGAAAGGCCGGTATCTTTACAGAAAACCTGGTTTATCCTATGACACAGCAGCGAATTTCCCATGCGTATATGCTGGTAGGGCCGGAGGGGGAGGCGCGGGACAGCGCATCCCGTCGTTTGGCGGCGGTCATGCTCTGCTCCGGGGACGAGGCACCCTGCGGTCACTGCCGGAATTGCCGGAAGGTTTTTTCCGGCATACACCCGGACGTTACTCTCGTCACCCGCCAGGAGGGGACGAGCGGTCTTCACCGGGAAATCCTAGTGGAACAGATACGCGCCGTAGCAGCCAGTGCGTCCGTCGCGCCAAACGAGGCCGCCCGCAAGGTTTATATCATCACAGAGGCAGATCGAATGAACCGCCTGGCCCAGAACGCTCTTCTCAAAGTTTTGGAGGAGCCGCCGGGTCATGCCTGCTTCATCCTCTGTACTGCAGCGGCAGACGCCCTTTTGGAAACCGTCCGATCCCGGTGTGTCCGGGTAGACGAGTGGGAGCGCGGCGAGACCGCCTGTGTCCTATCCCCCCTCGCTACGGCCTATCTTCAGATGGCGGCAAGGGGAGATCAGGCGGACACCGTTCAGTTCTGTATGCTCCGCGCCAAGCTGACCCGCGAGGAGACGGAGACTTTTCTGGAGGACGTACGGGACGCCCTGTGGGCCATTTTATGCAGCCGGGCGGAAAATCCCGGCCTGAGCCAGGACAGACTGTTTGCATTGAACGCTCTGGTAGACAGAGCGGAGGATTACCTGCGGCACAACGTAGCGCCAAAGCAAATCTTTGGGATGCTGGCCGCTGAGACTTTGAGGTGACACATGACAGAAATCGTTAGTATAAAATTCAGAAACCGGGGAAAGCTATACTTCTTTTCCCCCGGCGGACTGACCCTTCAGGCGGGAGATAGCGTGATTGTGGAAACTGCCAAGGGCCTGGAGATGGGAAATGTTCTCCAGGGAAACCATACAATCCCTAACGAGCGGGTGGTAGCCCCCCTGCGCCCCGTGGTTCGCGTGGCCACGGAAAACGACAAACGGATAGAGACGTTGTGCCGCCAGCGGGAGAAGGAAGCCTTTGGCATATGCCGCCAGCGCATCGCCGCCCATGGACTTGACATGAAGCTGGTGGATGTAGAGTGCAGCTTTGAGGGGAATAAAATCATCTTTTTCTTCTCCAGTGACGGACGGGTGGATTTCCGAGAGCTGGTGAAGGATCTGGCCAGCGTGTTCCGCACGCGCATTGAGCTGCGGCAGATCGGCGTCCGGGACGAGGCCCGTATGCTGGGCGGTCTGGGCATATGCGGGCGGCCCTTCTGCTGCGGCTCCTTCATGGGAGAGTTCCAGCCCGTCTCCACCAAAATGGCAAAGACGCAGTCTCTGAGCCTGAACCCGGCCAAAATCTCCGGCTGCTGTGGACGACTGATGTGCTGTCTGCGATATGAACAGCCCGCCTATGAGGAGCTTGTGAAGACCGTGCCGAAAAACGGAGCCTTTGTGGAAACCCCGGACGGATATGGCAATGTGGCCCAGGTGAACATTCTGCGCCAAACCGTTCGGGTGAAGTTGGACGGCTTTGGAGACGACAGCTTCCGCCAATACGATGCGGACGAGGTAGCCGTCGTCCCCGGCGGTCGTCCTAAAGACGGCAGCGAACCGCCCCATGTGTTGGTTGTCAAGCCGAAAAAGCCCAAGGAAGAGCCGGACAGCGATTGGGAGCTGCCGGAGGTCATTCTGAACTCACAGGCCGAGCCATTGAACGCCCCCTCCCTCAAGGATCACCATTCCCGGAAGGGATCCGGCGCCGCAGAGCGGCAGGAGCCGAATTCCAGCCGTCCGCCCCGCCAGAATAAGCCCCGAAAGAAAAACTCCTATCCGCCCAAGGGGGATCGCCAGAATCAGCCTTCACGTCAAAATCAGGGACAGAATACGTCCTCTAACGCGGGACAGGGGCAGGATCGTTCCCGTTCCCAGAAGGGCAAGAGCTACAAATCCCCCCAGAGCGGACGGCCCCAGCCCGGCCAGGCCCAGCAGGGTCAGCAAGGTCAGCAGGGGCAAAACCCGTCTCAGGGACAGGGACAGGGTCAGGGTCAGCGGCCCAGGAACAGCAAGCCCTACTACAAAAAGCGCCCCTACAAGCCCCGCCCCAAGCCTCAGGAGGGCGACGGCGCACCGAAGCATGAGGATTGAGCATGGAAAAGAATAACGCCCCCCGCAAGACCCCCGGCCGTACATCTCCCTTTCAGCGGGCCACCGCCCTGGCACTGGTCGCTGCCGCAGTAGTGCAGATGGCAGCCGTGGCCTTTGTGCGGCCTGGGAAGAAGAAATAGCACAAAGCATAACCGCGCTTGAGCAGATGTTCAAGCGCGGTCATTTTTTACTTCTTTTTAAACCCGAGCAGCTTCTTGCCGCCGGTCTCCTCGGCCACCTGGACGTTGGAGGCGGTGTAGCCGGTGTCGTTTACGGCCTTCAGCAGGGCCTCGTCGGAGACGTCCTCCTGGCAGTGGATGGTGGCCTGGTTGTTGGCGCGGGTTACCTTGACCTTTTCCACGCCGGGAACCTTCCGCAGGGCGTCGGCCACGTGGGCCTCGCACATTCCGCACATCATGCCCTCTACGGTCATTGTTTTTGTCATATTTTATCGCTCCTTCTCAGGCGTACGGCCTGTTAAATTAGTTGATACTACCAGTTATTATACCCCAACGCTCCCGCCATTGCAAGAATTAGAAAAAAATATGTTGACAAACGATATATATCGTGGTACGATATAGCCGTAAACGATATGTCGTTCATCGACATATCAGCAACCGACATAGTTGATTCCAAAGGAGGCTGCCTATGGCGAAACGAGCGGAACCATTGACCGAGAGCTATTTTTACATTTTGCTGTGCCTGTATAACGGCCCGAACCACGGGTACGGCATCATGCAGCAGGTGCTGGCGCTGTCGGAGGGCCACGTCCGCATCGGCTCCGGCACCATGTACGGCGCGGTCAGCGCCATGCTGACGCGGGGCTGGATCGCGGAACATCTGCCCGACAGCCAGAGCTTTGAGCGCAAACGGCAGTATGAGCTGACCGATACGGGCCGTCAGGTGCTGGGGGAGGAGATCTCCCGTCTGAACCACCTAACCCGCATTGCCGCCGCCGTCACCCAAACCGAGAGAGGAGAAGACCATGAAAAATAAGACCACCAAGACCTCATACCGGGCCTATTTTGCCTGGAATTATCAGAAGGAGCTGAAGGCGCTGGAGGAGGAATCCCGCCAGGGGTGGCAGCTTGTGAAGGGCGGGTGCTTTCACAGCAAATACACCCGGGACGACGGCGCGGTATACCGCTACGCCCTGGATTACAACAATGACCTGAAGCCGGAGGATATGGCCCGCTACCGGGAGACCTTCCAGGAGCAGGGCTGGGAGTACATAAACTCCACCTTCAACGGCTGGCACTATTTCCGCAAAGAATACGACCCGGCCCTGCCGGAATCGGCCTATGAGATTTACACCGACGATGAGTCCCTCTGCCAGATGCAGGACAGATGGCGGCGGCTGGCCCTGACACTGTGCATTGCTGAGCTAATCGTGGCGGCGGCCAATTTCCTGGTATATCTCACAGACGGCAGAAACCTTTTCATCGCGTGTATGAGTCTCGCAGCGGCTTTGCTACTGCTGTATGGCTATCGCCGGATGAGGCGGGAACGGACTTGATTGTATCATAAAGCATAATTCAAATCAACCTGGATCTGTGAAAAATATAGCGATTTATGTCGCCGAAAACCTCCGGTAAGCTACCCGCAAGCTCCTTACAAAAGAACGCACTGATTATACCACTTATACCACAAAAATGCTGCGACTTCTATTCCGAAGCCGCAGCATTTTGTGTCGGGATCTTTCTTAAAGCTTGCGTGTTACAGGTCTTATTTTATTAAGTAAGCCTTTTAATTTGCTGACACCAGATTCCCGGCAATATAGCCGATCCCGCCTTCATATTCCACCTGGTACCAGTTTGTACTGGTATAGCCGGTGATGGTCAGGGTATCTCCAACGGCAGCTATGCCAAGAACGTCATAGCTGGTGCCTGGGCCGGAGCGGACATTAGCTTCGCTGATGATGGTCAGCGTTCCACTTTGAGAGGAAAGGGTGGCGTCCGTACTGTCTGTGGAGATATACGCGTTATAGACATAGACCGTTTGTCCGTCATAGCTTACCTCCGTCCACTCCCCGGTTGTGCCGGTGCGGGTCAGAGCCGTGCCGGCAGGAACGGCGGTGACAATATCATAGTCGGTTCCCGGCCCGGTGCGCAAATTCACCCCATCCGTCACATAAACGGTGCCGCTGGCTGTGACCACCTCTTCGGTGCTGGTGGGAACGTCCGTTGTGGAAGATGTGACCGTATCCGCGGAGGTGTCCTCCGCAGCAGCGGTAGCTGTAGTGGAAAGGTAGCTGCTGTAAGCATACACTGTCTGACCATTGTACTCTATCTGACTCCAACTTCCTGTGGTACCAGTGCAGGTCAGTACGGTTCCCGCCGTGGCGGTTGTCACCACATCATAGCTGGTGCCGGGGCCGG
>JAJQCH010000094.1:0-9675 GCA_021202795.1 Oscillospiraceae bacterium | reverse complement strand
AGTACGGTTCCCGCCGTGGCGGTTGTCACCACATCATAGCTGGTGCCGGGGCCGGAGCGCAGGTTCACATCGCTGATAACATACACGGTGGTTGCGTCCGTCGTGGTGACTGTGTAATCCTCGGCATCTGTAGTCTTGGCATCTTCCGTCCCCTCCGGGGCCTCGGTGGTGATGAGGGAGTTGTTCACATAGCAAATCTGTCCCTCATATGTCACCTCGCTCCAGTTGCCGGTGATGGCCGATCTGGCAAGCTCCGTGCCGCTGGAAACAGAGGCCACAACCTCATAGTCGGTGCCGGGGCCGGTACGCAGGTTCACGCTGGAGCCTGTGGTATAGACCACGTCGCTGACCGCCGTGTATTCATCCTCCTCATCGACCATGGTCTCGTCTGCATCCTCCACAGAGGAGGGTACATCCTCATCCTGCGTGGCAGTATCATCCTCCTCCGAGGTAGTGCCTGCCTCCACCACATAGACGCCCTCATAGGTCTGGGACTCCTGCTGAACATCATCCTCGTCGGTCTTATTCAGATTGATCACCAGTACTACAGCCACCACGATAACGACCGCAATCAGGGCCAGCACGGCCACAGCCCGCCAGGGACTGCCTTTTTCCTTTTTCTCTCTGTCCCGGCTGGATTCATAGCTGTCTCTGGGTCGGGTCTGCTGGCTTCTGTTGGTACGTCCGGCAGTCTGTCCTCCGTACCGGGCGTTGAAATCCACCGTCTCCGGCTCCTGCTGCTCCCGCTCCGGGCGAATAGGACGAGGTAGCTCGTCCTCCGGTGAATCCATCCTCGCCTGACATCTGCGGCAGTATTTTACCTCCGCCGGCATCATGGCGCCGCAGTTGGGACATTTCCGCTTATTATTGTTGCTCATACTCTGGCTCTCCTTTTATCTATTAGAGTCGGTTTTTTCTGTCTCCATACGTTATTTGTTTTCCCCGGCGATATGAACCACACCGTCCTCCACTCGCAGGCAGCCCTGGCAGTAAAGGGCCAGCGCCTTGGGCAGAAGCTTCCACTCCGCCTCCTCCATAATGCGGCGCTGCAATGTCTTGGGAGTATCTCCCTCCCAGACCTCCACGGCCTGCTGCATGATGATGGGGCCGGTCGGTTCCGCCGTGACGAAATAGGCCGTGGCTCCGGACAGCTTTACCCCAGCCTTCAGCGCCTGCTCATACGGCTCCATAGACGCACCGTTGCACTGAGAAAAAGCAGGCAGCAGGCTGGGATAGACGTTGATGATATGGTTTTCATACTGCCGCAGGATTCCCTGGCTAAGGGGATGTATATAGCCCGCCAGGGCCACCAGCTCGATGTCCAAATCCTCCAGCTTCTGACCGATGGCGGTGTTATAGGAGGCTGCGTTGGGAAACAGGCTCCTGTCCACCACATAGGAGGGGATATTGGCGCTTTTCGCCCGCACCAGGGCGTAAGCCTCCGGGTCTGAGGAAATCACCGCCGTCAGCTCGCAGTTTGGTATTTCCGCGAACAGATGGGCGTCTATGATGGCCTGAAGGTTCGTCCCTCCCCCGGACACCAGAATCGCTGTTTTAACCATGCCGTACCTCCTTTGTCATATACCGCCCCAGCTCCCGGCAGCGCCGGGCCGTCATGGTGCGGCCCTGGCCGCCGTAAAATTCCTGATCCAGGGCGTCCGCTAAAGCGTCAAGACCGCCGGAGGGATCCATCCGCCGAATAAAATGGCGCATGGTCTCCCCCTGCTGCCGGGGTCTGTGCTTCCGCTTACCCAGTCGTTCCAATCTTATCAGCAGGCCGCCGGGCGTGTTCCGCTTCCGCCAGGCCGTCCAGCGGAAACGCAGCACTTCCGTCAAATGCTGCCACAGCTTCTTTATGGGGCTGCCGCTGCGTCTCACCACTGTATGAGACGCTGCCGCCGCCGTTTTTGTTCCCAGGGAAAATTTTCTGTTCCGCAAAATTAAAGCCACCGCAATGGCCACGGCCAGCAACACAACAACCAGCACAATGCCTACAACCGTCGTATTGACGGAAAGCTGCATCGTCTCGGTACTCTGCTCGATTTGCGCCACAGAGGGAATTTCGTTTTCAATCTCGATGGCCTCATAGGTCTGCTCCCGCTGGAACAGATTGGCCAGCCACTGGAAAAAGCTTTCCACGCCGCCGCCGATGGCGGCAAAAAATGCTCCGACGCCCGCCAGCACGCTGCCGGTAAGCCCCGCGCTGCGGGAAAAGAGCAGGGTAAAAAGCCCCGCCACCAGGAACACGCCAACGGCGGCTCCCAGCGCCACAAGAAAGGCCCGCCCGGCATATTCTCCGCCGGAGCCGTCCTCTCCCGTCATACGAAGGCCCACGGCTGTTGCTGCATCCAGAAAGGCAACCACAACGGTAAAGGCAATCGCCGACGTAGAAATATCCAGCGCCTCGCGGCACAGCAGCAGTGCAAGAAGCGCCATGATCAGTACGTCCAGATGGCTGAGATGGGTGTGTATTTTAGGTCGATGCATGGCGTAATACAAAGGCATACCCACGGCCATGCCCGCGCCGACAGCCATCACAAAGCCATAACCGAAGGTCAGTGGCGTAGCCGATGTCAGAAGAAACACCGCAAAGGACGCAAAGCCCAAAATCAGGGTCAGAACTGTCAGCACCGGGGTGCTGCGGGGCTTTTTCAGCACGGCGGCAAACGCACCCGCACAGATAATCGCACACAGCAGCAGCCAGCCCAGAGCCACACCCCAGGTGCTTGGACAGAGGAAGATGGCGGCGACCATATAGAAGATACACATCTCCGTCAGCACATCGGCGCAGGCGGCCAGAAATCCGGCTGTATCTCTCATGCCTTCGCCTCCTTCCGGCGCAGCTCGTCAAAGGTGTACACCTTTGTCAGGTCGATGCCCCGCTCCCGCTTTGCGGCCAGCAGACGGACGCCCCGCTCGGAGAGCTTTCCCGCCAGGGCGGGACAGCCAAGGCTTGCTGCTCCCTCGCCCACGAACCAGACCTGGCCGGTCTGGGTGGCTGTCATGACGATGCCTGTCTCATCATATTGCTCTCGCGCACTCTCCACCTCAAATTCCGCCAGGGCAAATAGGCAGGCCCCTGCAGAGACCGACGGATTTTCAGGCCGTAGGAGCAGCGCGGGCTTTTCTCCCGTGGCGGGAAGGGCCAGGCCGCAGTCCACGCCGGAGCGTTCCAGGGCCAATATCAGGGAGGCGGTAATGCTGATGGCCTCCTCCTTATCCGTCAAAGACGCAGCGTCTAATATAAATAATACACTAAGGGGCGTCACGGTGTCAAACTGCCGCACCATCAGCTCGTCCGTGCGGGCGGCGGTGCGCCAGTCGATGCGCTTCCACGGATCGCCCGGCTGATAGGCCCGCTCGCCCTTCATGACGGTGGGATCCTCCGACCAGCCGGCCTTGCCGGTGGTGCCCGTCCAGACGTGGCGCAGGAAGGGCCAGACCTCCACCGGGATGATTTTTGGCCAGACCACCAGCGTCCGCCCCGCGAGGCCGGGAACCTCGCCCGCCGACTGGGTGAGACCCAGGCCGTCCCCGCTGCGTATGGTCATGACGCCGGGCCGGTATACGCCGCGGCGAACGCCCGTCCATACAGTGTCCCACGAAAGGGTGCTGTAGCTTCCCACAAAGGCGAAGCGGCGCATATACACGACCAGCGGCTTCTGCGCCTCTCCCTGTTCGTTCGGGGGCTGCGGCAGCTCCGTGAGATGAAAGCTCTCGTCCGGCTCCAGGCAGCGGCGCACGGGCACGTCCTGGCACAGCTCCATCCATATGAGGGGCAGAGCCTTTTTGTTTTCTATTTCATAGTGGAGCGTCACCGACTGCCCGGCGGAGAGCGTCTCCCTGTCCGCGCGGACGGAAACCTCCACGCCCCGCAGGGCGTAAAGCCCCCATAGGCGGCTGATAAGCCCCACCACGGCCACCGCCATGAGCAGCACGCCCACGCCGGAAAGCCCCATCCACCAGGCCAGCACAGACCCGGCGAAGCCGACAATGATAACACCCCAGGACACCAGAAGCGCCGACTGGAAGCCGATATGCCTGTCCTTACGCATCGGTTCTGTCCAGCAGCTCGTCCTTCTCCGGCGGGACGGGCAGGGAGGAGAGTATCCCGCTGAGCACATCCGGCACAGTCTTGCCCGCCATGGCTGCGTCCGCGCTCAGCACCATGCGGTGATTCAGGGCGGGGCCGGCCAGCTCCTTCACGTCGTCCGGGGTCACATAGTTCCGGCCGGAGACGGCGGCGAGCGCCTTTGCGGCCCGGTAAAGGGCGCGGGTGGCGCGGGGACTGGCCCCCAGGCGCAGGTCGGGGTTGTTTCTGGTTTTGGCGGTCAGAGCCACGATGTAGTCCATCACGGCGTCCGATACCTTCACAGCAGCAATCTCGTCCTGCAATGCGCATATCTCCGCCGGGCTTGTCACGGCCTGCACCTGGTCATAGGGCATATCATCGCCCACCAGGCGGAGCATTTGCGTCTCCTCCTCCACGGTGGGATAGCCCAGGGAGAGGCAGAGGAGAAATCTGTCCATCTGGGCCGCCGGCAGACGGAAGGTGGATTCTGTTTCCACCGGGTTCTGGGTCGCCAGCACCACAAAGGGGGCGGGGAGCTTTTCCGTCACGCCGTCGAGCGTGACCTGGCGCTCCTCCATGGCCTCCAGCAGGGCGGACTGGGTGCGGGGGATGGCGCGGTTCAGCTCATCCGCCAGCAGCAGATTCGTCATCACCGGCCCCTCCATCCGCTTGAAGACTCCGGTCTGCCGGTCGAAGATGTTCATGCCCGTCACGTCCGAGGGGAGAAGGTCGGGGGTGAACTGGATGCGCCGGGACTCGCAGCCCAGCGCCGTGGAGAGGCATTTTACGAGCGTGGTCTTTCCCACGCCGGGCAGATCCTCCAGCAAAATATGGCCTCCGGCCAGGATGGCCGCCGTGATAAGGCGTATCTGCGCGGATTTTCCCACCACGACCTTAGAGACTTCGTTATCTATTTTTTGTTCCAATTCAAAGGCATTTTGCAGCATTATATTCTCCTTTTGCCGGTGTTATTCCCGCCTTTCCCGTGCGTGAGAGCGGGAGATACCTGTAATTTGTCGTTTTTACTCCTTATTGTAACACGCTTTTCTCGTGATTTCAATGTCATATAACGTCATCTCAGTACGCTAAATTGACAAATTCAGTGGGAATACCTGTTGACAAATCGTCTCTGCTGCGTTAATATATGTCTGTTAAGAATTTGTTACAAATCCTTGTCGCAAATTTCCTGGCAAAACCACCCGCAGGAGGTACAAGAGTGAACGAAAATGTAAGCGGCGAGGAGACCAGCAAGGTCGAATCCCCGCCCCAAGACGGCTCTCCTCCCTCCGAAAAGAGAGAGAAAAAGCCAAAACCCCAAAAAGCGCCTCACGTCATCCCGGAGGGGGACGATTTCAGCGCTTTCCTGCGGGTAGATAAGATTGTCCGCAACATTCTGCGGTTTTTCTGTTATCTGTCCGCCATTGCCCTTATCGCCATCATGCTCATCTGCGTCATCAACGTCTGCGGCGAAAAGCTTCAGGGCGCCGGTGTGAGCTGGGCCAAGGGCATCCCCAACTCCAACTACCTTGTCCAGTATCTGCACATACCGCTGGTCTTCCTGGCCGCCGGTTATGTGACGCTGGATCAGGGCCACACCCGTATCGACCTTCTCATCCAGAAATTCCCCAAGGTTGAAAAGGCCGCCATGTACGTCGGCCACGTCTTAGGCGCGGCGTTGGGGTTCTTTATCTGCTATCGCGGTGTAGCTGTGACGCTCGTAAAGGACTTCACCAAGAATATGCGCATTGCTTCTACGGCTACTTCCCCGAAGGAATGGCCCTTTACAATTTGCCACTGCGTTGGATTTTTCCTGCTGGGCTGCTCCTTTGTGTGGGCGCTGGTGCGCATGATACGCTTCCGAAAGTATCCGGGCGTGAACCCGTCGGTGTATCTTTATCCCGGCAGCAACGCGGCCCCCGGTGAGGAAGCTGATGAACTCACAACAGAGGAAGGAGGTGCGGAAGCATGAGCGCAGCAGCCATTGGCGTTGTATTTTTCCTTATCATGATGGTCATGGTGTTCCTGGGAATCCCCGTGTTCATCTCCATGCTGACCGCCTCTCTGTTTGGATTTCTGGCCCTGAGCGGCGGAAACCCGGCCATGATGCTCTCCCAGTTCACCGCCGGCATCTACAACCTGGGCGCAAACTACAACTATGCTGTTCTTCCCCTCTTCTCCCTGGTGGGCGCACTAGTGGGCGAGACAGGCATAGCGGAGGGCCTGTTCAAATGCCTGGAATCCTGGCTGAAGCGGGTCAAGGGCGGTATGCTGTATACCGTCGTCTTCGCCAACGCCGCCTTCGGCGCCTGCTCCGGCAGCTCCATTGCCGGCAACATCGTTTTCGGCAAGCTGTCTCTGCCTGAGCTGCGTCGGCGCGGCTATGACGAAAGACTGTCCCTGGGCTGCATCGCGGCCTCCGGCGCGCTTTCCACCCTTATCCCGCCCTCCATGGGCATTCTGATGTTCTGCATCATCGCCCCCAGCCCCATCGAGGTGGCGGGCGAGAGCGTGGCCATCTCCGTGGGTACCGCCCTGACTGGCGGCATTGTCCCCGGCCTGCTGACCGCCGTCGCCCTTTGCATCACCGTGCGCATCGTGGGCGCGTTCCGCAAGGACGCTCTGCCTCCCAAGAGCGATGAAGCTATCTCCTGGCATGACCGTATCCATGGTCTTGCCTACCTGATCCCCATCCTGCTGCTGTTCGGCCTGATCATCGGCGGCACCATGCTCGGCTGGTTCACCGCTACGGTGGCCGGCGCTGTGGGCGCTGCGGTCGTGCTGGTTTACGCGCTGATCCGGCGTCTGCCCCTCAAGCGCATCTGGAACTGCATTGTGGATTCCGCCGTTATGGAGGCGGGCATCTTCCCCATCATTATCGGCGGGCAGCTTTTCTCCCGCTTTGTGTCCAACTCCGGCCTGGCCGCCGCGCTTTCCAACGGCATCGCCAGCCTGAACGCTCCCGCGTTCGTCATCTTCATTCTGGTGATGCTGCTCTATGTGGTGTGCGGCTGCGTCATGGACATGATGAGCATTATCATTATCACCGTGCCGGTGGTGTTCCCCATCCTCTGCGGCCTGGGCTACAGCCCCTATGCCATCATCATTGCCCTGTGCTTCATGATGGAGATCGCTGGCTTGACCCCGCCCATCGGCATGAACGTTTTCGCCACATCCAATGCCCTGCGGGTCAGTCCGTCGAAGGTATTCGCCGGCGTGTGGCCATTCTTTATCTGCGAGGTCTGTATGGTGCTTCTAATCGCCTTCTGCCCCGCTCTTGTCACCTGGCTGCCCAATCTGATAAGATAACAGGCCGGGACAGGCCATGCGGCATAATTTTCGGATAATCGGGAACCATCCCATTATCAAATATTATTCTATCTTTCTGGAGGAACAACCATGAAGAAACTGATTGCACTGCTTCTTGCTCTGGTTATGGTCTTTGCCATGGCCGCGTGCAGCAGCAGCTCCGACTCGTCCACCACCGACGAGGAGGAGACCACCACCGAAACTGAGACCACCGAGGCCGAAGCTGAAACCGAGCCTGAGGCCGAGGCCGAAACCGAGACCGCCGAGAGCGGCTACACCGGCGAGGCCGTGACCATCACCTTCAACAGCTCCTATGCAGAGACCGAGACCGCCGGCATCCTGGCCGGTTACTTCAAGGACTATCTGGAAGAGCTGACCGATGGGGCTATCACCGTGAACATCAGCTACGGCGGCACCCTGTTCACCGCTGACGACGAGCTGGATGCCTGCGGCGACGGCGCTATCGACATGATGATCTTCGGCCACTCCAAGCACACCAGCGAGCTTCCTGTGCTGAACGCCATTCCCGATTTTGCTCCTGAGTCCATACAGAACGCTGTTGACTACTTCGACTATGTGTTCGCCGATGAGGCTGCCGGCGCTGCTATCACCGCCGAGGCCGAGGAGTACGGCATTACCTATCTGTCCGTCAACGCGGGCGGCGCCAACTACTTCCTGGCAAACTTCGAGTTCGAGAACCTGACCGACCTGGTGGCTAAGTCCACCGCCTTCGGCAACATGGCTCCCGTCAAGTTTGAGGCCATCGGCTTCACCGTCGTGGGCGTGTATCCTTGGGACTACTACTCCGCCTTTGACACCGGCCTGATGGATGCCAGCCAGATGGACGGTGTTGGTATGTACGATATGTCCCTGTATGAAGTCGCCCAGTACTGGATGTTCGACGGCACCTTCGCCGCCGGCAACTTCATGACCGTCAACACCGAGTGGTGGGAGAGCCTGTCCGATGAGGCGCAGGCCGCTATCCAGGAAGCCTGCGACGCTACCAAGGCTTACTCCATCGAGTACAACCAGTCCTCCTATGAGGAGTTGGAAGGAAATCTGGAAGCCAACGGTGTCACTCTGGTCAACATGACCGATGAGGAGTTCGACCAGTGGTGGAGTGCTATCTTTGAGTCCGCCGCTGACGACGCTCTGGCTACCGCTGAGGAGAACGGCAACACCGAGGACGTTCAGGCTGTCCTGCAGGCCGCCGCTGACTTCACCGGCTACGACATCACGTTCTAAGTTCGGCTCTAAGCGAAAGCAAGTCTCTTAACAAAAAACGCCGCCCAACGGAAATCCGTTGGGCGGTTTTTTGTTATCCTCTCTCCCCCAGCTCCTCAAGCAGCGCCATGCGGAGGGGATTTGCATTTGTCCGCCGCCAGATAAGGCCCTGGGTAACGGGCGGAACGCCGGTAAGCTCTATCATCTGAACGCCGGGCTGGCCGTTCAATATATTGCCGCCGTTGACACAGGCGGCAGCCAGGCCCGTGGCCACATACAGAGGAATGGAGGAAATGGCGCTGACAGTGCGGACATTTTCCATTGTCACCGCCGGGAGAAAGCCCCGGACAAAATCGGGATAGGTGGAGCGATCCGCCACCACCAGCGGCATTTCCCCCAACACGCGGCGCACATCCTCCGCCGGGATGGAGGTCTCTTCCGCCTGGACATAATCCCGACTGATGGCGAGATAGGTGCTGGTAGTGGACAGGGGGCGAATCTGAAACTCTCCCTCCGGCATACCGGGATAAACTGTGGTCTGGCAAACGTCGTAATGCCCCTGGGACAGATGATCTATCATCTCCAAATAGCCGCAGCGGAGAATGTCCACCGCCGCGTTCGGCTTTTTCAGCACCAGGGAGTGTATCGCGTCGGAGAGCTTCGGATCGAGGTTCTGATCCTCCAGCAGACCGATGCGGATCTTTCCCTTCACGCCGGAGGCCAGATCCCGCGCCTCCTCCACCATGGACTGATAGTCCTCATAAAGCCGTTCCGCCCGCGCATGGAAGGCCCGGCCCACGTCCGTCAGGTTCAGAATGTTATTGTCCCGGCGAAACAGCCTGACGCCCAGCTCCTCCTCCAGCAGCGCCACCTGTCGGCTTACCGTCGGCTGTGTGGTATACAGCTCCTCCGCCGCGGCGGTAAAGCTGAGCGTCCGCGCCGCCGACAGAAAATACTGAAGCTGTGTCGTGGTCATAATAGCTCGCCTCCATCCTGTGATACATACCCATTCTTTTTCTTTTTGGTCGATTGTAAAATGAAGTTGAACACCTAAAAAATCCATAGCGATTGAA
>JAJQCH010000194.1 GCA_021202795.1 Oscillospiraceae bacterium | reverse complement strand
GGCGGGGGAGACACGGCTGGCCGTGGGCGACCGTATCACCGCCGTCAACGGCGGCAGCCCCGCCCGGCACCGGCAGACCATCCAAAAAAATTTCTTCTACGCCGAAGAGACCGCCCCGGAGCGGGAGGACTGGAACGGTCTGCTGAAAATGGCGGACACTGTTACCGTGAAGGGGGAGACCATCCCCCTGGCCCATTATCCCAGAAAAAGCCCCCATTCCGGCCCGGCGGTCAGGCTGCTGGAGGGGAACGTGCTGTATCTGCGTCCCCCGGCGCTGGATGAGCCGGAGGCCGCGGAGGCGCTGACAGTCGGATTGGACAGCAAATCCTTTCAGGGGCTGATCTTGGATATGCGCCGGGGCGAGGGCTGCCGGGAGGAGGCGTTTTACCCCCTGCTCCCCTGGCTTTGCGGAGAGGACAGACCCTTACCTGCCCTTTTGGGGCCGTCGGAGCTGTTTGTGAACTATACCCCCCTGAACTGCGCCCTGAAGGCGGCGGCCCTGGAAACCGTCCCCGGCGGGACGGCCTATGTGGCCGAGCTGAAGGAAAAGGCCGGACAGGGCTTCCTTTTGGGGGACAGCGCCCCGGAGGAGCGGATCATCCCCGGACGGGGGCCGAAGCGGCGGGCGGTTTTGACCGACACCTGGTGCCGTGGCGCGGCGGAGGGGCTGGTTCTGGCGGCGAGAAACGCCGGGGCGGCACTGATCGGCCGGCCCACCCTGGGTACCCTGGACTACAGCGGCTTGGTGTCATGCAGGCTGGACGACAGATTTATATTCACCTGGCCCACGGTCATCACCAGAGAGGCCAGAGAGGGTCGGGGCATGATGGGGGTCGGAATCCGGCCGGATGTCTATATCCCCTGGACGCCGGAGGAGTGTACACGGGACGTGCTTCTGACGGCGGCCCTGGACTATATATTATAAGGGATAAAACAGGAGGAGCAGAACATGGGCAAGGAAAAGAAGGAGAAAAAACAGCTTTCCCGGCGGGAGTTTCTCAAGGGGGCCGGGGCGGTAACGGCGGGAGCGGCAGCGGTCAGCATCCTTGGGGTGGGAGCCTTTGCCTCCAACGAGCCGGACGCGGCCACCGGGGCCTCTGTCAGCACCGGCAGCAGCAGCGGTAGCGGCGATACCACGGTCAGCACCGGCACCACCACGGACGACCGGGTCTATGGGTACAGCGGCCCAGGGGATTGGCTGGGCCAGGCCCCGGAGATCGCAGACAGCGACATCAGCAAGACCCTGGAATGTGACGTGGCCGTCATCGGCCTGGGCCACGGGGGAACCCAGGCGGTGCTGGCGGCAGCGGAAAAGGGTGCCAAGGTCATCGGCGTGGAAAAGCAGCCTCAGGATACCCACTCCTGGTTCGGGGAGGATTTCGGCTGCTGGAATTCCCAGGTGCAGGTGGAGCAGGCGGGCTTCGGCCCCTATGACCTGGGAGAGGTGGTGGACGAGTTCATCACCCGCGGCGGCGGGCGGGCCTATCCCGACATCGTCCGGCTGTATGTGCAGAACTCCGGCCCCACCATGGATCATATGCTGGAGATTTGCAAGGAGATGGGGGTGGACTCCCGCGTCTACACCTATGACAACACCAGAGACGGCTGGCTCGTCATCCAAGCAAACTTCGACTACAACAAATGGGCCTCCGGGGCGGATATATACGACTGTCTGCGAAAGGACTACCCCATCTGGCCCGGCACCAAAACCTGGGCCGCCTCCTGTCAGTTTATGGGGGAGTACAGCGACACCCAGGTAAACGGCGTGGCCGCCAACTCCAAAATCGGCCTGGTGCAGCAGGCGTGCCTGGACAAGGCCACCAGAGACCTGGGAGCGGAGCTTTTGTATAACACCTCCGGGGTGGTGCTGGTGCAGGATTCCAGCAAGGCCGTCACCGGGGTCATCGTCCAGGACAACAGCACTGGGGAATATATCCGCATCAACACCACCAAGGGCGTGGTCATGGCCGGAGGCGATTACTCCGCCAACGCAGATATGTGCTGGGCGCTGCTGAACGAATACATGGAGCGCAACGAGCGCTCCGGCGGCTCCAAGAGCCGGTTCTATTCCTCCGGGCGGGACGGCTCCTCGGTGAAAATGCTGTGCTGGGCCGGAGGGTACATAGAGCCGGCCCCCCGCGGCACCATGATTCTGGGGGGCGGCCCCAGCAGCGGGCCTTGGGGCGCCAACTCCATGCTCTGGCTGAACGCGGAGGGCAAGCGCTTCTGCAACGAGGGGAACATCACCGCCGCCCAGACCGCCACCTCCCGCCAAAAAAAGGGTACCGGCTGCCTGGTGACAGACCAGAAGTGGTTCAAGGGCGTCTGCGCCAGCGGTCTGGAGCATCAGGGGCCAAACGGAGGACGTCCCCAGTATTACCAGGACATGATAGACGGCATGAACGCCCTAAAGCCTGGTGGCCGGGCCAACATCATCGGCTGCACCATCGCCGAGCGCATGAGCGGCTCCGTCATGTGCGGGAAAACGCTGGAGGACATCGCCAAAATGGTGGGCTACGACGACGAGGCCACCGCCAATATGCTGGAGGCCGTGGCCCGGTATAACGAGATGTGCTACGCCGGGCAGGACACGGATTTCGGCAAGCGGGCGGAGGCCCTGATCCCCGTGGACGAGGGCCCCTATTACGCCTGCACCGGCACCATGGGCAGCTTCACCGCCAGCCCATCCATGGTGACAATGTCCGGGGTCATGACCGATGCCCGGCTGAACGTTTTGGACGGTAGCATGAATCCCATCAAGGGCCTGTACACCTGCGGCAACTCCCTGGGAGGCCGCTACGGCACCGGCTACTGCACCCCCTGCGCTGGCACCTCCATCGGCATGGCCGGCACCCACGGCAGACTGGCGGGTCAGTTTGTGTGCGAGGAGGCGTAAATTTTCCAAATTTCACCACCGCCGCCCGGCGCATATTTGGCGGACGGCGGTGCAAACTACTCCTGATAAGACCGGCGCTGGTTGGGGATGGATTGATTTCCGGGCGGGCGCTGGATGCAAAAGGAGTCATTTTCATGGTCATTGACAGAATTGCCCTGATCCTCGCCATCATCGGCGGGCTGAACTGGGGCAGCATCGGCCTGTTTCGTTTCGATATTGTGGCGTGGATATTCGGCGGGCAGACTGCCGCCGTCTCGCGGGTGATCTATACCCTGGTGGGCCTGGCGGCGTTGTGGTGTATTTCCCTGCTGTTCCGTGCCCGCGATGAGGCAGACGAGGAGGCGTGACCCCGGAGGGGGCAAATATGGAGGGGCTGCGGCAAGGCGATCGCTTTGACGCGGCCCTCTTTTATTTCCAGGGAAAGGGCGGCCCCCGGCCCATCTCTCCCGTTTCGCCCCTTTTCTCGCGCCCAACGGGGTATAGTGGGACAAGAGATTGGAAAGGGGGGAAAATCAATGCCCGTGGTAAAAACCGGGCGGCGCCGGACGGGGGAGGGGATTGTGATGGTCTCCGTGGAGGAGATAGACCCCAACCCCTTTCAGCCCCGGCAGAGCTTTGACCGGCGGGCGCTGGAAGAGCTGGCGGACAGCATAGGCCGATATGGGGTGCTAAGCCCTCTCTCCGTCCGCCGACGGTGCGGACGGTATGAGCTGGTGACCGGGGAGCGGCGACTGCGGGCGGCCCGGATGGCGGGGCTGGAGCAGGTGCCGTGCATTTTGCTGGACGTGGACGGGGCGGAGTCCGGGGCTATCGCCCTGGTGGAAAATTTGCAGCGGCAGGATTTGGATTTTGTGGAGCAGGCCCAGGGGATCGCCCGGCTCATCGAGCTGTTCGGCCTGAGCCAGGAGGAATGCGCCCGCCGCCTGGGGAAGAGCCAGCCCGCCATTGCCAACAAGCTGCGGCTTTTAAAGCTGCCGGAGGACGTGCTGGAACGGCTGCGGGACGCGGGTCTGACGGAACGGCATGGCCGGGCGCTGCTGCGTCTGCCGGAGGACATGAACCGGCGGGAGGCTCTGGAGTACATCATTCAGCATCAGCTCACCGTTTCCGCCACCGACCGATACATCGACAGCCTGCTCTGCCCTCCGGCACCCCTGGAGGAGAAGGGCATGAGCCGCTTTGTGCTGAAGGATGTGCGGGTGTTTCTGAACAGTCTTCAGCACAGCGTGGATGTCATGCGCCAGGGGGGCGTGGACGTGGGGGTGCGCCGCCAGCAGACGGAGCAGGAGATGGTGGTGACGATTCGCATCCGCCGTGACGGGGGAAAATAATGTTGCCAGAGGGCGCCTGTCGGGTATAAAATACATACATATAAAATACTCGATAGGGGATATGGTATGGCGGGCGAGAGTCTGATAAACGATTATACCTCCGGCCCTGTGGCAAAGCAGCTTCTGAACTTTGCCTGGCCCTTTATGGTGTCAAATCTGCTGCAAACGGCCTATAACCTGGTGGATATGATGGTGGTGGGCCGGTTCGTGGGATCCGCCGGCCTTTCCGCCGTCAGCGTGGGAGCGGATCTGCTGCATTTCTATACCTTCCTGGGCATGGGCTTCTGTAATGCGGGACAGGTCATCATCAGTCAGTATGTAGGTCTGGGGGACAGAAAGGGCCTTTCGAAGATTGTGGGAACCATGTTCACCTTCATCCTGAGCCTGAGCCTGGTGGTGGCTGTCCTGGGCCTGGCGGGAGTGGACGCCATCATGGGCTGGCTGAACGTCCCGGCAGAGGCCCTGGATTCCTGCCGGGCCTATACGGTGTGTTGCACGGCGGGGCTGTTTTTCAGCTTCGGCTATGTGATGGTGGCCGCCATACTCCGTGGTATGGGAGACGCCAAGAGACCGCTGATCTTCGTAGCCGTTGCCTCGGTGCTGAACGTGGTGCTGGACGTGGTGCTGGTATCTCAGGGAATGGGTACCTTCGGGGCGGCCCTGGCCACGGTTATCGCCCAGGGAACCAGCTTTGTGTTTTCCGTGGTATACCTGTGGCGGCGGCGGGAGCGTCTGGGCTTTGACTTCCAGCTCCGGGACCTGATCCCCGACCGGCGGAACCTGATTCTGCTGCTCCGGCTGGGGATTCCCATGATGATCCAAAGCTGCGCCATCAGCGTCTCCACCCTGTTCGTCTCCAGCCGTATCAACGCCTACGGCGTGACGGTCTCCGCCGTCACCGGGGTCGGCTCCAAGCTGTCCGCCATCGCCAGCATTGTCACTCTGGCCCTGAGTCAGGCGGGGGCCACCATGGTGGGCCAGAACTTTGCCGCCCGGAAGCCGGAGCGGGTACAAAAGACTCTGGTCGCGGCCATCGTGCTGGGCGGGGCCTTCGCCGCAGCTCTGTCCGCCGTGATAGCCCTGTGGCCGGAGCAGGTATTTGCCCTGTTTAACAATGAGGCGGAGGTGCTGGCCATGAGCCTTGCCTATGTGGGGATCGCGGTGCTGAACTTTTTCGGCTGGGCCCTCCGGGGGCCAAGCACCGCCCTGTGCAACGGCATGGGCTTTCCCGCCATGAACTTTACCCTTGGCCTGATCGACGGGGTGGTCATGCGCATTGGCCTGTGCCTGCTGCTGGGGGAGGCGTTCCAAATGGGCATCCAGGGCTACTGGCTGGGCAGCGCCCTGGCGGGATATGTGTTTTTCATCGTTATGTTCCCTTACTTTCTCTCCGGCAGGTGGAAAACCCGCCAGCCGCCAGTAGTGGAATGATTCATCTGCGATTGCCATCGCAGATGAGGGGGCTGCGGCCTGAACCGCACACCGCACGCGTTAAAAGCCCGTTACCTTATAGCCTGCGTCCTTGACGGCGGCTTTGACGGCCTTTTTGTCCAGGGGAGTGGAGAGAGTGACAGGGACGGCGCCGGTCTGGTGGTCGGGGGATGCCGACTCGATGGCTGGCAGCGCCTCCAGGGCCTGCTTCACGCGGGCCTCACAGTGGGCGCACATCATGCCCTTGATATGGATGACGGCGGTGGATAAGGCCGCCTCTGCATCCGGCTGGGCGGAGAGATTCGGAAGCGCGGCCTCATGCTTCACGCGGCGGTCGCGCTTCGCGCTGCGCAGGTCGAACAGGTTCAGCCGAAGGGCGTTTGACACCACACAGAAGGAGGACAGGCTCATGGCGGCGGCGGCGAACATGGGGTTCAGCTTCCAGCCGGTCAGGGCGATGAACGCGCCGGCGGCCAGGGGGATGCCGATGCTGTTATAGAAAAAGGCCCAGAAAAGGTTCTGGTGGATGTTCCGCAGCGTGGCCCGGCTGAGCCGGATGGCAGCGGGTACGTCGGACAGTCGGCTTTTCATCAGCACCACGTCCGCCGCATCGATGGCCACGTCCGTCCCTGCGCCGATGGCGATGCCGGTATCCGCCCTGGTCAGCGCCGGAGCGTCATTGATGCCGTCCCCCACCATGGCCACCTTGCCGTATTGCTGTAAACGGCGGACGACGGCCTCCTTGCCGTCGGGCAGCACCCCGGCGATGACCTGATCCACCCCGGCCTGGCGGCCAATGGCGCGGGCGGTCTTTTCATTGTCGCCGGTCAGCATGACTACCTGGATGCCCATGTTTTGCAGCGCCCGGACGGCCTGGGGGCTGTCCTCCTTGATCACGTCCGCCACGGCGATAATGCCGACCAGGCGGCCTCCTCTGGTGAACAGCAGCGGGGTCTTGCCGTCCTCGGCGAAGCCCTCCGCCTGGGCCAGCAGCGGAGCGGGGATTTCCGCCTGGCTGCCGATGAAACGCATACTGCCGCCCACCACCGGCTCTCCGTCCAGCAGGGCGGAAAGTCCGTTGCCGGGCAGGGCCTGGAAATCCGTTACCTCCGCAGTCGTGGCGCCCTCCTGGGCGCCGCGGAGCAGGACAGCTTTCGCCAGGGGATGCTCACTTTTCGCCTCCAGCGCACAGGCGAGGGAGAGAAGCTCCTCCTCCGTAAAGCCCTCCGCCGGGGCCAGATCCGTCACCCGCGGCTCCCCGCTGGTGATGGTACCGGTCTTATCCAGGGCCACGATCTGAGTTTTGCCTGTCTCCTCCAGGGAGACGGCGGTTTTAAACAGGATGCCATTTTTGGCCCCCTTGCCGTTACCAACCATGATAGCCACCGGGGTGGCAAGCCCCAATGCGCAGGGGCAGGAGATGACCAGCACGGAGATGCCGCGGGAGAGAGCGAAGCTGAAGGTCTGCCCCACAAGAAGCCATATGACCGTGGTGACGACCGCAATGGCAATGACCGTCGGGACGAACACGCCGGAGACCTTGTCCGCGATCTTGGCGATGGGGGCCTTGGTGGCGGCGGCGTCGCTGACCATTTTGATGATCTGGGAGAGGGTGGTGTCCTCGCCCACGCGGGTAGCCCGGCATTTGATGAAGCCGGACTGATTCACCGTGGCGGCGGAGACTGCGTCCCCTTCTCCCTTGTCCACGGGAATGCTCTCTCCCGTCAGGGCGGATTCGTTCACGGCGGTGGCCCCTTCCAGGATCACCCCGTCCACGGGGATGTTCTCGCCAGGCCGCACCACAAAGACGTCTCCCGTCTGCACCTGGTCGATGGGAACGGTCTCCTCCGCGCCGCCGCGTACCAGCACGGCAGTCTTGGGGGCCAGCTTCATCAGGCTTTTCAGCGCGTCTGTGGTTCGCCCCTTGGAATGAGCTTCCAGGAGCTTTCCCACGGTGATAAGCGTCAAAATCATAGCGGCGGACTCGAAATAGAACTCGTCCATATAGGTCATCACCAGCGCCTCGTCACCCTTCACCACGGCATCCGTCATGGCGAACAGGGCGTATACGCTCCAGAGGAAGGAGGCGGACGAGCCGAGGGCTACCAGGGTGTCCATGTTGGGGGCGCGGTTCGCGAGACTTTTATAGCCGCTGATGAAAAACTTCTGGTTTATCACCATGACGGCGACGCACAGCAGAAGCTGTACCAGACCCATGGCCACGTGGTTGCCCTCAAACCAGGCGGGCAGGGGCCAGCCCCACATCATGTGACCCATGGAGAAGTACATCAGCACCAGCAGAAATCCGACGGACACAATAAGCCGCCGCTTCAGCACCGGCGTGTCGTGATCCCGCAGGGCCTCTTCCTCCGCCGCATAGACAGAGGCGGCGCCTTGATTGCCGGAGCCGCCCTTCAGGGCTGCCCCGTACCCCGCCGCCGTGACGGCGGCTATGACGGCCTGGGGAGAGGCGCTGCCCTCCACTCCCATGGAATTTGTCAGCAGACTGACGGAGCAGCCCGTCACTCCCGGCACCTTGGACACGGCCTTTTCCACCCTTGCGGAGCAGGCAGCGCAGCTCATGCCGGTGACAGTGTATTGTTCCATAAAAAATCCCTCCTATCTCATCAGCTTTTGCAGGGTGGCCAGCAGGTCGTCGATGACTTCGTCCCGGCCCTCCCGAATGTCCTGGGCTACACAGGTGCGGATGTGGTTTGCCAGAAGCTCTTTGTTGAATGCGTTCAGCGCCGCCGAAACGGCGGAGGACTGCACCAGAATGTCCGTGCAGTAGGCATCCCGCTCCAGCATCCCCTTCAGGCCCCGGATCTGCCCCTCAATGCGGTTGAGGCGGTTCATCAGCTTTTTATACTCCTCCTCCGACCGCTCTTTGGTTCTCATGCTGCAATGACTGCAATATTCCGGCTCTCCCATCTGGCCGCCTCCTTCAAAAAATATAGAATAGTATATCCGATACAACCCTACTATATACCCCGTGGGGGTATTTGTCAATAGGAGTCGGGCATATTCTGGAGAAATTTGCCCGATAAGCGGCGCTTCCCACATGGAACCCCTTGTGTTATAATAAAAAAACAATTTCCCACAGGAGGGCGCGGATGAGAATATTATATAACAGCCGGGACGAGGTGTATAAAAAACCCTTTGGCCCGGTTTGGGCGGGACAGGAATGTCATGTTTGCATACATATCCCCGCAGAGTGCGGGGCCTGGCGGGTCATGCTGACGGCGGAGGGGCTGACGGTTCCCCTGGAAAAGGCGGATACGGTGGGAGATTACGACCTGTTTCGGGGCCGCTTTACCCCGGAGACGCCGGGGCTGTATTTCTACTGTTTCCATATCTGGGACAAAAACGGCGATTTCGATCTGTTCAAAGCCGGGGACGGCACCAACATGGGACTGGGGGATCGGTGGCAGCTCTCCGTCCTTCCGGCGGATTACCAGCCGCCGAAGAGCTACCGGGGCGTGGTGTACTACCAGATATTCCCCGACCGCTTTGCCAAAAGCGGGGACTGCGACCTGACGGGCAAGCTGGAGCCATACATCCTCCGGGACTTTGACAGCTTTGTCCCCGCCACCAGGGACGCCTCCGACTTCGCCGGGGGCAACCTGAACGGCATCACGGAAAAGCTGGATTACATTGCCGGGCTGGGGGTGAACGTGATATACCTGAACCCCATCTTCATGGCTGCCTCCAACCATCGGTACGACACGGCGGACTATACCCGCATCGACCCCATGCTGGGAACGGAGGAGGATTTTGTCCGCCTGTGCCGGGAGGCCCATGGACGGGGGCTGCGCATTGTGCTGGACGGAGTGTTTTCCCACACGGGGCGGGACAGCGTCTATTTCGACGGGGAAAACCACTTCGGCGGGGGAGCTGTATCGGCAGGGGCCGATTCGCCTTATTATAAGTGGTACGATTTCCAGGAATTTCCGAAAAAATATACTTCCTGGTGGGGATTTGAAACGCTTCCCTGCGTAAACGAGATGGATCCGAGCTACATGGAATTTATCTTGGGCGAGCAGGGGATGGTGGCCAAATGGCTCCGCCTGGGGGCGGACGGGTTCCGTCTGGACGTGGCGGACGAGCTGCCGGATGAGTTTATCGCCGCCCTGCGCCGCCGGGTGAAGGCGGAAAAGCCGGAGGCCATTGTCATTGGCGAGGTGTGGGAGGACGCGTCCAACAAGATCAGCTACGGGGTGCGGCGCGCCTATTTCACCGGCGCAGAGCTGGACGGGGTCATCGATTATCCCTTCCGCAAGCCCATCATGGCCTTTGCCTCTGGCCGGGAGGGGGGCGAGAGCCTGGCGGAGACCGTCATGACCATCGCGGAAAACTATCCCGCTGGGGCGCTGGACTGCTGCATGACCGTTCTCGGCTCCCACGACACCCAGCGCATCGGCACCCTTCTGCCGGGAGAGAAGGAGCGGCGCGTCGCCGCCTTTTTGCAGTTTGCCCTGCCCGGCTCTCCTCTTATCTATTACGGGGATGAGGCCGGCATGACCGGTGGGCCTGACCCCATGTGCCGTCTGCCCTTCCCCTGGGGCCGCGAGGATGAGAAAATGCAGGCGCTGTACCGCTCCCTGGCGCAGATGAAAAACAGCCTCCCCGCCCTGCGGGTGGGGGACATCCGCTTTCAGCAGGCAGGAGACGGCAGGCTGACCTTCACCCGCACCGGCGGCGGTCAGACCGTCCGCTGCACCGTGGACAGAGACGCAGGGACGTTTGACGCGACGGTCATATGACCCCTTTTCCAAATTGAAAAGCTATGCTATAATAGCCCCAGCGGCCTGAAGGAAGCCATAGCGGTCGCCTTGCTATCATTGTGTGCGTAGAACACCAACGCCATTTCATCGGAAGGATGGGACGGAATATGAAAAAATTTTTTGCGCTGTGCTGTGGCGTGGTCTTGCTTTTTGCGCTGACCGCCTGCGACAGCTTTGTCAGTACTATGCCGGGCGCGGCGGACGGGACGGAGGACGAGGTCTCGGCCTCCATCAGCCCTCAGCTTGACCAGACGGAGGACGAAGATTTTACGGAAAAGTCTTTCTATGCCTTCATGGGCTGGGACGATTTCGGCAGCAATTACTATGAGGACACCCCCGTGGCCCTGAGCTGTCAGGAGGGGGACGGCAGCGTCTCCCCTGTGTTTGACCGGGCCTCTATTATCGCCGCCTGCGACGCCCTGAAGGGCGTGACCGTCACGGGCCGGGCGGAGGAGGACGCGGCTCAGGAGGGGACGAGCTGCACCTACGCCTTCACCATGTCGGACGGGACGGTCTATTCTGTCACCTTTAACGGCTCGGTGCTAACCACCTACACGGGCAGCTATACCTATACCGGCGGGGAGGCACTGTTTGCCCTGACCTTCCCTGTGTATGACAGCGGCTACGACCTGTTCGATCTGTATTTTGACGACAGTGTCCGAGTCTTCGCGGACGGGCTTGAGGAAAATCTCCCCGTCTCCGTGGGCCGCCGCACCAATGGGGGCGCCACCATGACCGCCACCGATGAGGAGACCATCCGCACCGTGTTCAGCCTTCTGGCGAACGCCACTGTCACCGGGGTGGAGGGAAGCCCCGACCAGAACATCAACCTGACCACCTATACGGATTATATCTTCACCATGTCGGACGGGACGACCTATACCTTTACATTTACAGACGCTTGCCTGACGGTGACGGTCTCCGGCGACTATGGGCCGGTGTATTACTGGCTCAGCGGCACGGAGGCGCTGGCTGGTGTCACCATTGTACCGCAAACGGAAACGGAAGCCTTCGAGGGCGGGCTGATTACCGGCCTGCGGGAGGACTTTCAGACGGCGGCGGACGCCGCCAATGGGGACGGCGATCTGACCGTTACCGGGGTATACGTCAGCTATTCCATCGACGGACAGAGCGGGTATCTCACCCTGAGCGGGGACACGGCGGTTTCTCTCGTTCAGGCCGTTATGGCCATCACCGCCACCAGTGAATCCCAGACGGAGGCGGAGGGGGACACCATCACCATATCCGTCACTCTGTCCGACGGCTCCGGGCCGATTTTGTACTTTATCGGAGACAGTATTCAGCAGGTGGTGGGAACGTACTATGTCTGTGACAGCGGCTCCATGTCCACCCTGCGCACCACCATTCTCTCCCTGGCTGCCGACAGCAGCAACGCCGGCGAGGTGGTGGAGGATTCGACGAACTAAATTCCATGCAAAACGGAGCGCCCACGGGAACAATCGGGGGCGCTCTGCGTCTTGTATAAGGAGGAAAACCATGGAGCGGGAGGATTATATGACCCTGGCCCTGGCCCTGGCCCGGGAGGCGGCCCAGGCCGGTGAGGTGCCGGTGGGGGCCGTCGTTGTGCGGGACAGCCAGGTCATAGGCCGGGGCCGGAACCGGCGGGAGGAACGGCGCAGCGCCGTCTGCCACGCGGAGATCGAGGCCATCTCCCAGGCGTGCCAGGCCCTGAACACCTGGCGGCTGGAGGGGTGTACCCTCTATGTCACCCTGGAGCCCTGCCCCATGTGCGCCGGGGCGGTGATTAACGCCCGCCTGCCCGTGCTGGTCTACGGGGCCAGGGAGCCTGTCACCGGCTCCTGCGGCAGCGTGCTGAACCTCTTCGAGGAGCGCTACGGCTTCCGCCCCGCCATATACGGCGGCGTGCTGGAAGAGGAGTGCGCCGCCCTCCTGCGGGATTTTTTCCAGAATTTGAGAAATTTACCGGGAGATTAATAAAATTTTAAGAGACAACCGGCGGCTTTTATAGTATGATATTAAGTATAAGCGAAAAAATCTAAAAGGAGAGACGAGAATAATGAAAAGACAAATGTCCCTTTTGCTGGCCCTGGCTATGCTGCTTTTGCTGGCCCTGGCCGGATGCAGCGGCGATACCAGCAGCACGGTTATGGAGGCGGCCCAGGAGGCCGCAGACGCGGCGGTCACGGAGGAGACCCCAGATGAGGCCCAGGAGGATACAGAGCTGACGGCGGAGGCGGAGCTGACGGCGGACAGCCTGCTGGCGGCCATGCAGGAGTACATGGAAAATGCTTCCGGCATGACCATGGACATGAGCTTTACCATGGATATGACCATTGAGGGAGAGCGTGTGGTCACGGACATGGGATATACCTATCAGGTGACGAGCGACCCGGAGGCCGCCCATGTGTCCGTCACCGTCACCTATGAGGCTGATTATGAGGATGAGAGCATGGTGACGACCACGGAGACCTATGTGGTGCTGGAGGACGGGGTCTATGTTACCTATTCCGGCGTGGATGGCGACTGGTATAAAATGGAGATCGAGCTGGACGCCGACCTGATGGAGAGCTATACCATGCTGGATATGACCACCGGCTGCACCCTGGCGGAGGAGACCCAGAAGGTGAATGGTACCGAGTGCTTTGTGCTGACCTGCCAGCTTCAGGTGGATGATTTGCAGACGCTGTTCGAGGAGATGGGTCTTACCAGCCTGACGGGTGAGATAGACTATTCCGCCCTGACCGTGGAGGAGACCATCTGGCTGGACACGGAGACCCTGCTGCCGGTGCAGTCCACGATAGATTTTGGGGACAGTCTGACCGCCATGATGGAAGCCTCCATCGGCCTGGCCGGGGAGGACGGCATCGAATTTTCCATGGAACCCTGCGTGATAACGGCCAGCTATACAGGCTTCAACAACGTGGATGAGATCACCGTGCCGGAGGAGGTCATTGAATCCGCCGTCTCCTATGACGAGCTGTATGATCTGTACGAAGGCTACGAAGATTATGAAAGTGATAATTATGAGCTGACGCAGAGCGAGGACGGAATTTATATTCTGGAGGACGGCTATTCCGATGTCACGGTGAGTATTGCCACGTCTGTGGGATACGTTATCGACGAGGACACCTCTGACAGCACCTGGCTCTGCTTTGATCTGGATGACGACAGCTCCTATGCCTGGGCCTATTATTCTCTGTATACCGACTACACGGCGGAGGATATGGAGTATATCTATGGGGACGACTTTGAGATTTACGAGGAATTTTTCGCGGATGTGGAGATTTCCGGGCCGGAGACTGTCACAGTCGGCGGACGGAACGTTACCTATCTGCGCGTCATTTACACCTATGACAATGGGGACAGATGCCTGGACTTCGACGCCTGGGTCGAGATGGCTGAGGATGTGCAGGTTATGATCGGCGGCTATGAATACGACTATGACGTCGATTTTTCCGCCCTGCTGGAAACCCTGGTGGACGCAATACAATAAAGGATAAGCAGAAAATATAAATATGGGCGGCCTCGAACCTGCGTTCAAGGCCGCCCATATGAATTTTTCGTATTAGCGTCCGCTTTCGCTGCTGGCGTCAGATTCGTCGGAAGACGCTTCCTCAGTGAGGACTTCCTGATCGGTTGCAGACGCATCCTCAGCGGCGGATTCCTCTGAAGCGTTCTCTTCGTTCTCATCGGCAGAGAGGAAGGCCACGTCACCGATAAATACGGCGTCCTCCAGCAGAGACAGGGCGTCCTGGCTGGCGTAATACACGGTGGTCAGGCTCTCGCAGCTCTGGAAGGCTTTGGCTGCGATGGAGGTCACGCTGGCCGGGAGGGTGATGTCCGTCAGGGCGGTGCCGTATATGATGCTGGCCTCCAGCGCTTCCACGCCCTGGCTGATGGTCAGGGAGGTCGGGCTGCTGCAGCAATAGCACAGGCCCTTTTGGATGACCGTCACCCCGGCGGGGATGGTCAGCTCCGTCAGGCCGGTGCAAAGGGCAAAGGCATATTGGCCGATTTCATATACCCCATCCGGGATGACGACGGACTGCAGGCTTTCACAGCCGTAAAAGGCCCGTGTCCCAATGGTTTCCAGCGTACTCGGCAGAGACACGGCGGTCAGGCTGCTATAGTTATAAAAGGCGTAGGAGGGGACGTTGACCACACCCTCCTCTATCACGATTTCCGTCACATAGCCCCGGTACCGATCCCAGGGGGCGGTGCCGATAGCGCCGTCGTCCGCCAGCGAACCCGTGCCGGAAATGGTCAGGGTGCTGCCATTCCAGACCCAATGCAGGCCGCTGTCCTCCAGGGGGCTGACAGCGCTGGTGATGTACCAGTAGTTGGTGACGTTTTTCAGGATCTCATCCTGCCCCTGATAGTAGGAGCTGAGCCAGGAATCCTCCAGGGCGATGCGCTTGCCGCTGCAAAGGCTGGCTGGGTCGGCGCAATAGAATGCGTCCCCCTCGTAATCCAGCAGCAGCACGGCGTGAGGGGCGTTGCCGCAATAGAGAACAATACCCTCAGGGTGCTTGTCCAGAAGGGCCTTCAGATCCTCTGTGGAGGGACTGCTTAAGGAGACTCTCGCCACGCTGACGGTGTATTCTCCGTAGGTGTAGGTGAAGCTGTCCCGCAGACCGTCGTCCCAGGCCGCAGAGCGGATGTCGGCCTCTCCAAATTCCTGCCACAGGTCGCTGCCGTTCAGATACATATAGTTGCGGATCAGCATGGCGGCGGAGGCCAGGGTGCAGGTGTCGCTCTCAAGCTGCGTCAGATACAGCTCATGGGTCTCCCCCTCCGGCTCAGAGACCGTATAGCGGGTGGAGGAAGAGGAAGAAGAGGAAGAAGAACTGGAAGAAGTGGAGCTGCTGCTGGAGGCGTCGGCGTCTTCGCTCTCTGAAGAGGCGTCGTCCGTGGCGTCTTCGGCTTCGCCGGATTCCTCTGACTCACCCGCATCCGTTTCGGTTTCGGGTTTGGTCTCGGCCTCGGCGCCGGCTTCTGTGCCATCTTCCGCTTCGCCGCTGTCTGAGGCGTTATCGCTCTCGGCTTGCTCCTGCGTGTCTGTGTTGGTGTCCGAGGTTGCGTCTGTGCTGGTGTCAGTGCCAGTGCCAGTCTCCGCGCTGTCGGCAGAGGTGTCCTGGACGGCGTTGTCCACTGAGGAAACATCCGTGTCCGTGCTGTCGGTGGAGGTGGCTGCGGTGGATGTTTCGGCTGCTGTCTCGCTGTTGACGGCTGCGTCTTGCGTGTCTGCTACCCCCGAATCCTCGTCCGCCATGGCGGCGGTTCCCAGGGTGAATATAAGAGCAAGGGAACAAAGAACGGCGGTCAGACGCCGGATTTTATCGTGCATAGCGAATACGCTCGCTCCTTTCCGATGTTTCATCTTCGGTAAAAAGGCGGTTTCCCGCTTTTTTGAAAAATAGCGCTGAATGTAATATTGCAGGATTTCCGTTTTGACGGTGCTGTAAAGATGCGAAAAATACAAACAAAGGCATTATAACACAATATTAACCAAAAGAAAACCCCCTTTATGTCGGTCGGTCTGGGAGTGCAGGGAAATGCGTCTATGGCTAATTTTTTATTGACTTTGATGGGGCGCTGTGCTAAAATACACTGTGCTTGTGCTAGTGTAGCTCAGTCGGTAGAGCAGCTGATTCGTAATCAGCAGGTCGTGTGTTCGAGTCACATCACTAGCTCCATGACACTGTAAAGGGCGGCACAAAAAAGAGGTTTGGCATCGATTGAGCCAGACCTCTTTTTGTTTGCACAGCAATATTGCCGGAATTTCCCGGCGGCGAGCAGGGAATATATTTAAAATTTGTTATCTGACGGATTTCCGCCGTTTTTGTTTTGACATTTGTTGGGCATGGTTGTATAATGTTTCACATGGCTAAGAGCTAAACTTTAAGGAGGCTTGTAAAATGAAGAAACTTCTTGCGCTGACTCTTGCCCTGGCGCTGTGCCTGTGCCTTGGCATCACAGCCATGGCTGCGGACAGCTACACCGTCACTGTGATTAACGGCATGGATGGCACGGTTTATGAGACCTATGAGGTCGCCGACGGCGAGGACTTCGTGTTCTCCATCTCCTGCACCGCGCCCTGCGATATGGGCCCCACTGCAGACGGTGAGGAAGGCTCCGGCGTGACCACCACCGACGGCGAGATCGCCTATTCCAACATCACCACCGGCGGCCCCAACGCCTATCCCACGGCGGAGACCGTCACCATCTCTGGCATCACGGAGGACATCACCGTCACCGTCACCCCCAACCCGGATGAGACGGACGCCGAGTTCCCCACCATCACCGAGGGCGAGGCCGCTGCCTCTGACAGCGCTTCCGGCGAGGCGTCTGACGACCCCTATCCCATGTTCGACGAGTACAAGGAATACCTCTATGAGACCCTGATGGAGGACAGCTTCTGGCAGGGCAACGAGGAGAGTCTGACAGAGGCCCTGGAGGCCGCGGAGACCCCGGAGGACGAGAGCATTGCGAACTTCACCGGTAGCGGCGAGGTTGACCAGGCCCCCTCCGGCGTGGAGTTCCCCATGACCTATGAGGAGTGGTACGCCATCAACGGCGAGATTGACATCGACGCCGCCTATATCGAGTACATCCATGAGTTCCTGCTGGCCGAGCTGGAGATCAACTCCACCATGACCGAGGAGCAGGTGGAGGATGAGTTCATGCCCCTGATCGAGGCCGGCGACTATGTCACCTTCCCGGCTGAGATGCTCTACAGCGGGATGCTGGAGTCCGGCTCTGCCATGACCTATGAGGAGTTTGCCGCCCAGTTTGAGACCGCCGCCGGAGGCGATACCTCTGAGGAGGCCTACCATGCCTATCTGAAGGAGTATGTGGACGCCGTTCCCGCCGTCACCGATGAACAGTATCTGGAGTTTGAGGCCCTGATCGACGCCTCTGACTACACCACCATGCCTGCCGACATGATGTTCGACGCTACCTGGTGGGGTTATGCCGCCATGACCTACGACGAGTTCGTAGAAGCGGGCGGCGTGTATGAGATTCCCGAATTTGACCCTAGCCTGACCCCGGACTGATTCACACGAAAACCTAACAGGGCCTGCCACCTGTCACGGTGGCAGGCTCTTTTTTTCGTCGGCGAAGGGATTGCCGGGGCGGCGTTTTCCTGATATACTGACCCTGATTACAGGAAATCAATCTCAATATAAAATAACGTTCAGGAGGGGAACGCCATGGGAACCTTGCTTGTGAAAAATATCAGCCGACTTGTGACCTGCGACGACGGGGATCAGGTGCTGGAGAATGTGTGCCTGCTGGCTAGGGACGGAGTAATTGCCTATATCGGCCCGGAGACGGAGGGCATGGCGGGGGACGAGGTCATCGACGCCGCCCATATGGTCATGTATCCCGGCCTTATCAACACCCACCATCACCTGTACCAGACCTTCAGCCGGAACCTGCCCCAGGTGCAGAATATGGAGTTGTTCCCCTGGCTGACGACTCTGTATGAGATTTGGAAAAACGTGGATGGGGAGACAGCCTATTACAGCTCCCTCACTGGCATGGGGGAGCTGCTGAAAAACGGCTGCACCACCTGCCTTGACCACCACTACGTCTTTCCCTAGGGCGGGGAAGGGATTTTGGAGGCCCAGTTCGCCGCGGCGGACGCCCTGGGTCTGCGCCTCCACGCCACGAGAGGCAGCATGGATTTGAGCAAAAAGGACGGGGGCCTGCCCCCGGACAGCGTGGTGCAGACCGTGGACGAGATTCTGGCCGATTCCCAAAGGGCGGTGGAGACCTTCCACGACGACAGCCCCTATGCCATGCATCAGGTGGCTCTGGCCCCCTGCTCCCCCTTCAGCGTCACCGGGGAGCTTCTCCGCCAGTCGGCGATCCTTGCCCGGCAAATGCACGTCCGGCGTCACACCCACCTGGCGGAGACGCTGGACGAGGAGCGGTTCACCCTGGAAAAATTCCATATGCGGCCCCTAGAATATATGGAGAGCCTGGGCTGGACGGGGCCAGATGTGTGGTATGCCCACGGCATACACTTTACCGATGCGGAGCTGCGGTTTCTGGCCGAAACCGGCACCGGCGTAGCTCACTGCCCGGTGTCCAACATGAAGCTGTCCTCCGGGGTGGCGAAGGTTCCGCAAATGCTGGCCCTGGACGTTCCCGTGGGCTTGGGCGTGGACGGTTCCGCCAGCAACGACGGGTCGAACCTGCTGGAGGAGCTGCGGGTAGCCTATCTGCTCCACCGCCTGCAATGGAGCCAGAATGCCCCCAGCGGGTACGACCTGCTGAAAATCGCCACACGGGGCGGGGCCAGGCTCCTGGGCCGGGAAAAATTAGGCTCTCTCGCCCTGGGGCAGGCCGCCGATTTCTTCCTGGTGGATCTCAACCGCCTGGAGCTGGTGGGCGCGCAGTTCGACGTAAAATCCATGCTCTGCACCGCGGGTTTGAAGGGCGCTGTGGATTATACCGTCTGCAACGGTAAAATCGTGGTAGACCATGGCTGTCTGACTGGCATAGATGAGACAGTGACGGCGGAAAAGGCCAATGCCGCCGTGAAGCGGTATTTGGGTGATATATAAAGCGCGTCCTGACCTGATTTTTCCAGAACAAAACCCCTGCGGCAAACGCCGCAGGGGTCTGCTTATTGTTTGGGGTTGTTTTCCGCTTGCTATCTCAGGCCAGCGGGGTCAGGACGATTTCACCCTCGTAGGTGCCGGCGGTGATTTCGGTCTCCACGCCGTCCACGGTCATGGTGGCGTTGATGACGGCGCCGTCCTCGATGGTCAGGGAGTCGATGGTAGTCTCCTCGGTGACGGTCCAGGAGGAGGTCGCGTCAAAGGACAGAGCGCAAACGCCGGTGTCGTCGGCATACTTGACGCAGCCCGTCCACTCGGAATTGATGAACGTGGCGTTGATCTCGTTCACAGCGCCTGCGGTGGTGCCAGGCTCGGAGCCGTCGCAGGGGACGGACAGATAGAAGTCGCCCACCAGCTCGCAGGTCTCGTCAGACTCGCCGGTCAGATCCCAGCAGGTCGAGGAGTTCTCGTTCGTGAAGGTCAGGTTGGCCACGCCGCCGTTTTCCACAGAGACCAGCAGGTTGTCGGCGGGGGTGTATTCGGCCTGCTCGGCCTCGCTCAGGCTGAGATACCACTCGGACTCAGGGCCATAGTAGGTGTAGTTGTCGTTTATCAGCAGGGTGGAATCCACGCTGATGGGGGCCTGGGAGCCGGTGACATAGATGACCGCGAACTTGTTGCCGCCGGAATGACCGGGGGTCAGGGAGCGGTCAACGAACCACCACAGCAGGCTGCCGGAGTTATATTTGTCGGTGTTCGCGGGGTCAACGAACAGCACCATGGTGCTGGACATATCGAAGGAGATGGAGCCGTCCACCATGATGGCCTGATACAGCGCCTCGTCGGCGCGGGTCAGGTATTCCACATAGGTTTCGCTGTCCTCATCCCAGGCCTCGATGCCGGCGGCCTCGCCGTAGGCTTCGATCATCTCATCGGGGCTGCCCACGGGATAGGCGGCCTCAAAGTCCTCCGCGTCGAAATAGGCGGACACGCGGGAGTTTACCACCCACAGGCCGGAGTTCTCGGTGCTGGAGTCGGTGGAGGCACGGGTCTTCAGACCCTGAGGCCCCTGGAGCCGGCAGTTGAAGGCGTAAGCGTAGCCGGAGGAGGCGGAGCAAAGGCCCGCGTCCTGCATGGAGGTGCAGGTGGAGTTATAGAGATACACCCAGGACTCGTTGGAGCCGATGGTGTAAACACCGGCGGAGCGCAGGCCGTAGCTCTTGGTGACGACCTGGTTCGCGACGATGACGCCGCCGCCGGAGTCGGTGGCCAGGCAGGTGCCGGCGTCCATGCCGGTGACGATAACGGTCACGTCGTCGTCATGCTCGGTCAGGGTGAGGTAGTTGTTCCCCTCCTCGTCCTGCTCCATCCCGGCCAGGCTGTAATCGGGGATTTCCTCCACCTGGGGGTCGGTGATGTTGATGACGCCGTCCTCATCAATGAGGTTGGTGCCGTCGGTGTTGATGAGGATCTGGCCGCCCAGGGAGCAATACGGCCCGTGGCCGCAGCTCTCGCAGGAGAAGTAGTCGCCGCCCTCGATGATGAGCTGGCCCTGGCCGGTGGCGTAAACGGAGTTGGCCTCGCCCAGAACGTGCGCCTGGTTCAGCACAAGACGGGTGGTGGTGCCCTCCTCCAGAATGTCGGAGGTGGTGAGCTTCTCGCCGGTGCCGCCGTTCACATGAATCTGAGAGCCGTTGCCGAAGAAGTTCAGGCACTCGGAGGGGCCTGCGCCGTGCTGGGAACCCCAGGCGGTGAACTCGGTCACGGTATAGGTGCCAACGCCCTCGGCCATCAGGCAGGCCTCGTTGGTGCCGCCGTTTATCTGGACATAATCGTTGATGGGGCTGTCGGAGCCGTCGCCGGTGTCTATGAGCTTATAGAGGTAGCAGGCGTTGAAGCCGGAAGCGCCGCCAAAGCTCAGACTTTCCGCTGTCAGCGTGATCTCTGCGGCCAGGGATTCTGCGGAGGCTTCGCCGGAGGAGCTTGTCTCGCCGGAGGACTCCCCGGAGCCGCCGCCCATGGAGGAGCTGCCGCCGGAGCCATAGACCCAGAGCTTGATAAGGTCATAGTCCTGGCCATAGACCCAGCCGTCGGTCTCGTAGTAGTAGTTGATGGCCTCTGCCTTAGTGGTGAAGGTGGAGTCCTGATTGCACTCGATCATGATGTAGAGCTGGCCCTCGTAGACGTAGTAGTCGCCGGTGCAGATGCCCAGGGCGTTTTCATAGTCGGAGGTGCTGGTGTAGCCGGCGTAGTATACGTCGTCCGGCAGCTCCACGCCGTCGGCCACAGCGCCGTCCAGGATGTCGATGACCTGCTCGGTCTCCGCCTCGGAGAAATCCCGATCCTCGGTCTCGCCCTCGGCCAGCGGCTCGAATTCCACGAGTACGGCGGAGCCGTCGGTCAGGTTGGACAGGTCGTATGTTACCTTGGCGGAGGTGGTCTTGGTGTCATAGGCGGTGATTTCCCCGTCCACTGTGACGGAGGCAATCTTGTAGTTTTCCGCGGACTCGATCATGATCTCCACGGAGAAGCCGCCCTCGGTCATGGCAGTGGGGACATAGTAGGTACCCTCCGGGGTGACATAGCCGCCCTCGCTGCCGGAGATGGTGAAGGCCACCGTATTCTCCTCTGCGTCGATGATGGTCTTGCCGCTGACCTCTGCCGCTGCGCTGCCTGCAAAGGCATACAGCGCGCCGCCGCAGCTCGACCAGGAGCCGGCAGTCACGTCCGTGACGGAGGCGGGGATGGACCAGCCGACGGTGTCGTTGAAGTCGTAGGTGGAGATGGCGGAAATGGTCTCCAGCCCCTCAGGATAGAGAACATAGTTGCCGCTGTTTTTGTTGTTCGACATGACGTTTTGCGTCCCCGTGCCGAACTGCACCACCTGCGCGCCCCCCAGTTCTCCGGGGATAAACACCGCCATGGTGGATTTCACTGTGTCCGGTGCGGAGACGATGACCGCGCCGCCGTCGTCGTTGATGTAGTACTCCCAGCCGCCCTGCGTCTGGATGTCGTCCTCCGCCGCAAAGGCGAAGCATCCCAGAGAGAGCATCATGGCCGCTGCAAGCACCAGGGCAAGGATTTTCTTCATACTTTCATTCCTTTCGTTTTCTCCAAAACACGTTCTCCCGTTCGACAGATGTGAACAAGATATTAATGTTTGGTAATAAAATAAATATATCACAGACAATGGGTGCAAATCAAGTCCTTTGGTGATATAATATGGTATAATATTTGTTATTCTCTATTATGAATCAAACCGTTTGATTCCTGCTACAGGGATAAAACCAGAAAACATCATCACAAATAGCCGAACCAAGGAGGAATTTTTATGAGCTTTGGCGCGATTTTGAGCTTTGGACTGGGCATTGCCGGGCCGGCGGCGCTGCTGATCGCCTGTGTGTTTGAATTTATGGGCCGGAGGATGGCACGAAATCCCCGGCACGACAAGGAAAAGCTGGCAAAGCGGCAGCATTGGGCGGACGTGGGCCTTGTATGCGCCTGGCTGTGCCTGGCGGCGGCCTATCTGTGCTTCAGCTATCTGACGGTGGACGCAGCCGCCTGGCAGGCGGCCTTTGAGAGCTGGATGACCATTATGCTGTTTGCTCTGCTGGCGCTGGATATTCTCTATCTCTATCTGCGGCGGGCCAGACCCCGTCCTGCCGGGAAGAAAAAACGGTTCTGGGAGATCTGATCTTATGATAGAACTGAAATTATATGTCAGTGAGGTGGATTACGAGGCCGCGGTGCAGTTGCTCACCGGCGGGGGCATGGCCGGATCCGCAGCGGCGATGGCTGCCCGCGTATTGCCCGACGGGGCCAAGGAGGATCTGGCTGCCAGATGTTTAAATGCCAACGCTTCCAGGCTCCAAACCATGCTGGAGCAGGCCGCCGCCTCCAAGGGCATCCATATGAAGCTGTCCGGCGCCCAGGCGGCGGTGGTAAAATTTTCGTGATACGGTTTCCAATGGCTTAATATAAGCGATTCTCCGATAAAAAGCAGTGCCTTTTATCGGAGAATTTTTTTGGTCGATTGTAAAATGAAGTTGAACACCTAAAAAATCCATAGCAATTGAA